>NZ_SGTV01000080.1:0-1597 GCF_005435035.1 Halorubrum sp. SD690R
CCGCTACTCCCGCTGCCCCCGCGGCTCCCGCCGAAGGGGTCGTCCGCACCGAACGAGTCCGTCCCGCCCCCGGAACCGGCGTCCGGGTCGGGAGCGCTCGCTTCGCTCGCGCCGGCGTAGCTCCCGCCGCCGAAGGGGTCGTCCGCACCGAACGACCCGAACTCTCCGCCGCCGCCGCCGACATCGCCGAACGCGTCCGCCGGTACGCCGTCTGCCGTCGAGTCGTCACCGGACCGGTCGCCCCCGGACCGGTCGCCGCTCGGCTCGTCGGTCCCTCCGAACGGGTCACCGTCGTCGGCCGTGTCGCCGGAGGAGCGCGCCTCGCCGTCATCGGTCGCACCGCCGAACGGGTCCCCGTCGCCCGCGTCGGCGTCCGATTCCCCGCGGTTCCCGCCGAAGGGGTCCGCGGGCTCGGCGTCGTCACTCGATGCGCCGAGTTCGACCGCCGGGTCGTCCAACTCCCGCTCCGCACCCCCGTCGCCGGGAGCGTCAGACTCGTCCAGTACTCCCGTCGCGTCCTCCGGCTCGCCCGCCGCGTTCTCCTGTCCGGCCGTTGCGTCCTCCGGCTCGTCCGGCGCGTCATCCCGCTCTTGCGCATCATCCGACTCCCCGGGCCCGCCGTCGGATCCGCGCTCCGCGTCGCCCACCGGCCGCTCGTCGGACTCCTCGTCGGTCTCGCGCAGCGCGCGCTCGAACCAGTCGTCCTCCTCGCTCATCGTTTCCGCCGCCCGTGGGGGTTCGGCATGAGCCGAGCAACGCGACCAAGCGGCTTGAAACTTTCCGGCGAACTCCCGGTAGTGTTCAGATAAGCTGATTCCATGCGAAGGCGAACGATCTCAGCCACTCGTTTGCTGTTTCTGCTTCAGCGTTACTGAAACAGTTTGAGAAACAGATAGTTCTGCGTTTTACCTCACAAAATACACGTTCAACGCTGTTCCGATTTCCATGTCGTTCGTATCTGAAATCGAGGTCATGCTTTCGACAGGCTCGCTGAAGTGGAGCTGCGCCATCGACGAGAATAATCGCGTCATCTACGTCGTGTTTCTCGCGGAGATCTGCGAAAAACTGATCTGCGATCGCATTGTTTCTTGTCGGTTCAAGCTGCGTATGGAGCAGATCGTTCGTTTCCGGATCGACAGCAGCGTACAGCCAATATTGTTCATCGTTAAGTCGAATCACAGTTTCATCGACCGCAACGTGATTCGGGCTTCGCCCAGACTCCGGCTGTAGATCGGACTTGTGAACCCAGTTATGAACGGTGGAGCGAACCCGATCAACACCGAATACCTCAAGAAACGAAACAGTATTTGAAAGCGATAATCCAGCCAAATGAAGCTGAATACTGAGCTTCATCAACAGCCGCGGTGTTGCTTCTCGCTCCACAAACTCTAAGTTGATATCGTCTAAACAGCCGTTGAGGCGGTCGTTTTTGGGCATAGAACACTTTGAAAACGCACCGCCTCACCTTTCTGCTGTGTTGAATAGATGCTGAGTCACGGTCACAGCGGCTCACACAGCGGTTCTATGTTGGTGATGGCGAACATCAAGACAATCTCACGGAACTGCCGATACCAGCCCAGCGCTCGCACGGCATCGC
>NZ_SGTV01000081.1:0-1554 GCF_005435035.1 Halorubrum sp. SD690R
CGTACCACAGCGTCGATCCCGACGCGACCCACCCGCCCGTCTACTTCACCACGGCCGCGAGCGACACGCGCGTCCACCCCTCGCACGCCCGGAAGATGACCGCGCGGCTCCAGCACGAGGCCGAGGGCGGCCCCTTCCTCCTGCGGACCAAGTCAGAGACGGGCCACGGCGTCGGCAAGCCCGCCTCGATGGTCGTCGACGAGCAGACCGACTCGTGGGCGTTCCTCTACGAGCGGTTGGACGTGAAGGTCGGGAGCGACGATCGCGGCGTGGGCGGGGAGGCCGCCGGCGATCCCGCCGACGGCGCCTGACTCACTCCCCCTCGTAGAGGCGCTCGGCGGTCAGGTCCGGCAGGTCGGCCTCGCGGACCGCCTCGGCGACGCGGTCGATGTCGTACTCCACGCGATGCGTCTCGACCGCGTCGGCCCCGTCGGCCGTCGTGTCGAGGACCGCGTAGCCCGCCCGCGGGTCGCCGTCGCGGGGCTGGCCGACGCTGCCCGGGTTACAGACGAAGCCGCCGGCCACCTCGCGGACCCCCTGAACGTGGGTGTGGCCGAGGACGATCCCGTCGTACTCCCCCATGTGCCGGTCGAGGGTCGGGAAGTCGTCCGGGTAGACGTAGGCGTCCTCGCGCTCGGCGGCGGGGTGGGAGTGGGCGAGCAGGTACCGGTCGCCCCCGAACGTCTCCGTGCGCGGGAGAGCACCGATCCAGTCGCGCTGGTCGGCCGACAGCGACGCCTTCGCGCGTTCGAGCCCCGCCTCCGCCATCCGGTTGGCGCGGTAGCGCTCGGGGGTCTCGACGGTGCGGTCGTGGTTCCCGCGCACTGTCGCGGCCGCGACATCGCGCACGCGCTCGACGCAGTCGGCGGGCCACGGGTTGTAGCCGACCACGTCGCCCGCGCAGTAGATGCGGTCGACCGTCGGCATGTCGTCGAGGACCGTCTCCAGCGCGGGGAGGTTCGCGTGAACGTCCGAGATGAGACCGATCTTCATCGAGACGTGATTCGAATGGCGGGAGGGAATAGGTTGTGGCGAGAGGGGCCATAAGACGAGTGACCGGGGTGAGAGGTTTCGGGAGGCATTTCAATAGGTAGCCGCGGTGGTGCGTGCCTGCGAGCGGCCGCTGAAGGCGGCTGCGAGGAGCACGCGCGAGGGAGTCGGTGGTCCTCCGCTTCGCTTCGGACCACCGACAAGGCGAGAGCACCGCTTTCGCTTACAACCGGACGTAGTCCGGTGACGAGGCTGGGGAGCCGTGAGGTGCGGTGCGGTCGCGGTTGGGTAGGACTCGAAGGGGCAGTCGCGAGGCCGCAGTAGGCGACGTAAGCACCGCAGCGAGCGGAGCGAGCGAGGAGCGCAACGAGCGTACTGCGGCCTCGCGACTGGGGCTTCGGTGGTGTTCTCCACCGATTCGCAAACGACCGTTTGGGTCTGTTGACTCGATGGAAACGCTGCTACCCTAGCAGAGCGTGAAACAAGATATGGGGCGCAAGAGACCGACCTGGATTTCGTGCCACAGAGCACGTTCTGTTGACTGGTCCGTGTGCGAAAGAAGCC
>NZ_SGTV01000082.1:0-1480 GCF_005435035.1 Halorubrum sp. SD690R
TGTGGAAGTTGAGACTACAGCGGGTGTGAGATGTGTGATTTCGACTGAATCGGTGCGCAAACCTCGGTTGAGCGATGCCTCCGAGAGCGGTTTCGTATCGGTCATCGAACCATTACGGGAACTGACCGACTATCACGAGAGCGCTGCCGCTCACGAGTCGAGGCACCCTCTGAGTCTTAGATGGTCGCTACCCGATCCCTGTCTCCTGCCGGAGCAATGTCAGCGTGTTCTGCGCCGTTACAACGGGTTCACGGTCGTACACACCGCCTTTCTCACACTGAAACAGCATATCGATCCCCCGCCAGATCGAATACAGGAGACACGCAAACGCGAAATAGAAGAATCGCAGCACGAAATCTTTCGACGTTGTCGCTGCCATGAACCGCTTGATCGACTTGTAGCCGCGCTCAATGTCCCAGCGGTTCCCATATTCTGTGATCGCGCTGGGGTTGCCGTTAGTCATGAACACGGCGTACTGCCCGTAATCCGTCCGGTCCGAGTTCTTCTTTCGACGGTACTGGAGCGTCGTCTCGTGCCACTCGTTGTTCCCCAGATGGAGTTTGCGGTCGGTGACGTAGCGGTCTTGGTCGCGCTGAAGCAGTCGTTTGGCTTGGGCTTTCTCGCTGGTGTGCATCCGCTTTGGTACGACATATGTGACCCCCCGGTCGGCTATCGCTTCGAGAATATGCTGGCTGTCGAACTCTCGGTCCATGAACACGCGGTCAACGTCGACAAGCCCCATTGCCGAATCGAGGAGATCCTCGACGATCTCTAGGCGGGTGTCACCCTTCCGGATGGGACGTGCGTCGAGAACCAGTGGTACGGAATCACCGACGATCTGGACGGTCGCCCACTGATAGGCGTACTCGGCGGTCTTCTCTTTCGTGCCGATGATCTCGTCTTCGTGGCCCGTCCGGTCACCGGTGAACGGGTCAGCTTCCGTCGTGTCGATAGCGATGCAGCTACGCTGGTACAGGCTTCGCATCTGGGCCGTCCGATTGACGAGTCGCTGGGCAGCCTCGTGATACATCTCACGGATGCGCTCGATAGACAGGGATCGTATCTGGTCTCGATGATTATGACCGAGAGGCGTCCGCTCGCGTGTCGTGTCGTAACGGAAGCTGCGAGCGCCCTCATTGGCAGCGAGGTTCTCTTGAAGGCCGAGATACGTTTGAAGGTTCCAAAACGCGTTCTCGTGGATAGCACAACCATTCGCACGGTCGAGCGAAAACACCGGATAGACGAGGTGGCTGACGTGAGTCGTGAGCTGTTGTTTGCGCTCGAACGCAGATGGGCCGGTCGGCTCGTCGTCATCGGTCTGGCGACGCGAAATTGTACGCGGCGGGGTCCGTGGAACCGAAACCCCAGCGTCGGACGCCTTGAAGAGGATCGTCCGCGCGGCAGTTTCGATACACTCGCGGAGGTCGGAGGTGAACCGATAGTGCCAACTCCGCCAGAGCGTCGACTGGTCGGGCACAGT
>NZ_SGTV01000083.1:0-1432 GCF_005435035.1 Halorubrum sp. SD690R
TCGGTAGTTCCCATCGTTCCTGATTGCTGACCCAATTTCTGGAGAGAAATGAACGAGATCAGAGCGACCGATTCATCGAGTCGAACAAAGACGGCGATCTCACACCAGTGAGAGCGCCGTCAGTTCAGACGAGAAGCAAAGCTGTAGCTCACTCATAGGGCTGCCGCTGGACGCGGGCGGCCTCAGCCCGCGTCCAGCTCGCTGTAGGTCGCTGGGATACCGACACGGTTGGTCGGCGCTTCCCACTTCCGGCCCAACCTGTCGTTGAGAGCGTGATCGATCCATTCTCGAAATACCTCGAAGCGGAACCAGACAGGGAGTGCTCGCCCGCCGCGCCGCGGCGTGGCGAGCACGCCCCATCGGACGATCACCCAGAGGTTCCGCAGCAGGAAGCTCACGAAGATGAACAACAACCGAACTGCTGGATCGGTCGTACTTGTTCGCGCACGCGCTTCGCGCATCGTCCGGAAGGCTGTCTCGATGGCTGAGCGTTTCTGGTAGAGCGCTTCAACTTCCTTCGGCGTGCGATCGGTCAGATCGCACGCCACGTACGCCCGGACGAGCAAGCCGTGTTTCTCACGGTTGCCCTGCTGGTAGGAGACACAGACCGCGAGCGGGAAGCGCAGTTCCCGCTCGCTTCCCTTGTACATCACGTACTCCGTCCAGTAGGAGACCGTCGTGTCCAATTTCTCGGCCATCTGTTTCCCACGGCGGATGATCGGAAGAGCGACTGGTGCTGTAGCATCCAGTCGCTCGATCGACGTGCCGTCGTAGAATCCACGGTCAGCGAGGAGTCCTGCGACATCGAATGGAAGGGCCGCGACGTGGTCGAGCAGTCGCTCGACCGCGTCGCTCTTGGGTTCATCACTCCGGACGGGGGTCACTGCGACGATGAGTGGTTTCGCCCGACAGAGGACGAATCCAGCAAGGTAGCGATGGCACTGGCTGGTGCCATCGCGTGGTTTGGTGTGGCAGAGTTCGTTCGCCTCAACGTGTGGACAGCCGTGGTAGTGGATATCGACGAAGTCGAGGCAGATGATCCTCGGGCTGGGGCCGAGGATCATCGCCGCCTGCTGGGCGAAGAGGTCATTGACGATTGCTTCCAGCTCATCAGGCGGAACGGTGTGAAGTTGTGTAAGCGTGTAGTCGTCAGAGTATGTTCGACGAGTGGTGTCGGTAACAGCCTTGATGGACTTCTGATCGACGGCCGCTTGCGTGACCGTTTCCCAGATGACCCCGGAGTCGAAGACTGCCGCTTCGACTCCGGGGAGAGGAAGTTCTTGTAGAAGGCTGACCGCTAAGCTTTCGAGGTCTGGAGCCGTAAGGACAGTGTCTGGGTGGTAGAGAAATCTCATACGCACCCATCCAGACGCTTTCTGAGAATCTAACCCTGTCAGTTGTGACTATCCGCTTACCCGATGGGAACTACCGA
>NZ_SGTV01000084.1:0-1417 GCF_005435035.1 Halorubrum sp. SD690R
TCGCCACCGCCGTTGCTGGAGCAGCTGATCGAGGACGCCCAGAAGATTCACCAGCAACGACCGATCTTACAGGAGACGCTCGCTACCGCTACACAACCGAGGTGTGAGTCTTAGCTAAAGACGAATGTGTGACGCACTCATATTCTAACGCTAACGTGTATCCATTATAATCGTTCTTTCTGTCGCTAACCATCTGTGTTCGGTTAGCACTCCCAGTAATATTCTATGCGGTCCAAGATTGCCTGAGCCGGGCACACACGGCGGGAGCAACCGACGCTCAAACCCCACAGAACTGCCGCTGGGGTTTAACCGAACATCGATGGATCGTTCAGTACAGAGGCCGAATATAGCAATTGATGAATGAACAATTATAAGCAGGGATACGACCCTCAAAGATTACTGATCCCCACTGATTTCCTCGGAGGGGTCGAGTTGCTCAAGTGTTCGTATCTCTGGGAGATGTGGTTGAGTAATAATCATTGTGTCGTATTTTTTACCGGATGCGACGCTTGAACCGACGGTGAGTGCGTGAGCGAATCGTCCGGCATTTTTACTCCCAATGAATACGATAGTCGCGTCATTATCGCGGGCGAATCGTCGAATTTGCTTTGCAATTGTTCCGGAAGATGCAGATCGACGCGTGACAAAATATTCGAACTGTGCATCAGGAGCAAGCTTTAGAGCGGAGGCTCGCAGAGACTGTACGATTTGGCTGCCGTCGAATGGCTCGTTCTCTCCGAGCCAGCCTCGTTCCCGTGCATACCTAATGTTCTGCGTAGGAATGACACTCACAACTCTAACGCCTTCATTTAACACCCGATCGAACTGCCGCGCGCGAACGAGTGCTGCCTTAGCAAGCGCAGAATCATCAAATGGAACCACCAATGACATGGTATTTATAACAATTGAATAAAGAACGGCTTCATAATAAAACTCGCCACAACTCGAAAGCGAGTCTCCCGGTCTGACTACTAATACTGGGTCCGGTCTCGGTGCCAGAACTATGTACCACCGACTGCTGACCATGCGCTGTGTATCTCGCACAGCTATTGGAATATCTCTCTGATCTGGCAGAATTCTCGGCAGTCAATCCGCACCCTTCAACAACCAGCCGTTTTATCTAGTTATATGTCTGTAAAACAGAAATCAGGAGCTAAGACTGTGACAATTTCAGACACGATCTATCCACACGCTATGCTCCTACGTGTTTCTGTCAGTGTCATTGAACTGAAGCCCACGTTCGGGTAGGTTGTGTATAGTGATGGTATGCGATTTTAGCTACTAGACGAATGATACTGTCAGCTAAATATTCTTTAGGTTAGAGTGTGATTAGCAAGTATGTCCACGCTTGACGCCGCCACTCTTGACGACCTCCGCGACGCTCTCGCGGAGGTCGAAGATAAAAAGCCGACACAGC
>NZ_SGTV01000085.1:0-1403 GCF_005435035.1 Halorubrum sp. SD690R
CATTCGTCTTTAGCTAAGCGAAGAACCGCATGACAGCAGCGGCTTATCGAGGCTACTTTTTGAGAGGAATGAGGAGGCGGCAAGTGTGCACCAAGACGCCTCCTCATCAAGAATCATGCGTCGGCTTACTACACTGTTTCCCTCTGAGTTCCTCGAAGAGCACGCCGAGGAACTCGGCGTGGTCGAGCGTGAGGGCAAACTTCAGATTCCCGTCCTCGTGTGGGCGCTCGTGTTCGGCTTCGCCGCAGGCGAGAGCCGAACACTCGCTGGGTTCAGACGTAGCTACAACTCCACAGCCGATGAGACGATCTCTCCTGGTGGCTTCTATCACCGGTTGACGCCGTCACTTACAGAGTATCTCCGCGACCTCGTCGAGCGTGGTCTCGACGAGGTCGCTGTTCCCGACGCTGTTGACGCTGATATCGACCGATTCAGGGACGTGATGATCGCTGATGGAACGGTGTTGCGGTTACACGAGTTTCTTTCCGACGAGTTCCAAGCTCGCCACGAGGAGCAGGCTGGAGCGAAGCTCCACCTGCTCCACAATGCCACCGATCAGACGATTGAACGGATTGACGTGACCGATGAAAAAGCGCACGACAGCACGTTGTTCAAGACGGGATCGTGGCTACATGGACGGCTAGTTTTGTTCGACCTAGCGTACTTCAAGTACCGCCGCTTTGCGCTGATCGACGAGAACGACGGCTACTTTGTGAGCCGGTTGAAGCAGAACGCGAATCCGGTGATAACAGAGGAGTTACGGGAATGGCGCGGGCGCGCCATTCCCTTAGAAGGGGAGAAGGTCCACGACGTAGTCAGTGATCTCTCGCGGGAGTACATTGACGTAGAGGTCGAAGCGGAGTTCAAGCGGGGTCAGTACGAGGGAACACGGTCGCTAGACACGAAGCGGTTCCGCGTCGTCGGCGTCCGGGACGAGGACGCCGACGACTACCATCTGTACATCACAAATCTACCGAGAGAAGAGTTTCTCCCGGCAGATCTAGGGACGCTGTATCGGTGTCGATGGGAGGTAGAAACGCTGTTTCGTGAGTTGAAGACTCAATATGAACTAGATGAGTTCGACACGAGCAACCCTGTTGTGGTGGAGATTTTGCTGTATGCGGCGTTGCTATCGCTGCTAGTGAGCCGTGAGTTGTTGGATCTGGTCTCCGAGCAGGCTGACGACGAGATTGTGTTTCCACCGGAACGCTGGGCGGCGACCTTCCGGTCGCACGCCCAGCTCATTCTTCACGAACTCGGTGAGTTCCTCGGCTACTCACCACCGCCGCTGTTGGAGCGGCTGATCGAAGACGCACAGAAGATCCACCAGCAACGACCGATCTTACAAGAGACGCTCGCTACCGCTACTCAACCAAGGTGTGAGGCTTAGCTAAAGACGAATG
>NZ_SGTV01000086.1:0-1396 GCF_005435035.1 Halorubrum sp. SD690R
GAATGACCCCCGATAATCCAGAGACGGTCCGTGGCACCTGCTCATTCTGTGGCGATACAGTTACCGGCCGACACGCGATCATCGAGTATGAAACAGATAGCGGTAGACCGGGCGTGTGGGCCGAATGTCCAAGCTGTGGCGAGATCGTTGACCCCACCCATGCTCAGTAAACAGTTCATCCAGCGGATTGCGAGGCTCGAGCCGTCATCGACAACGCACCACGAGTGCCGTCACTGTGGATACAGCATCGAGAAGGACGTCGATGAATGTCCACAGTGTGGCTCTCACGAAATTGCGGTCTACGATCTCGAGTAATTGCTGAAGTGCTCACGGTTGGCAGAGAAGGTTCAATACCTTATGTAGCACCCGAACGCTAACATGGCTCCGGTTGTTACATAAGGTATGGAGCAGCCGTCACCACCCACCTCGCTCCCGAAGTATCTCGCTGAGGGGCTCCCCAAACAGGACACGGAGACACTCCAGGAGGTACAGAACTATATTGAGGCGCTCATCGAGTATCGCGACCAGTCCGTCGACACTGACGAGCTTCCCGAGGCTGCCGAGCCCGTCGACGAGCCGGACAATACGGAAAATGGAACGGTCGTCAAAGAGAAAGTCACCTGTGGCGACGATAGCTGTAAGTGCGCTAGCGGAGATCCCGCGGATATGCACGGCCCGTATCTCTATCGGTACTATCGTGAAAACGGGACGATGAAATCGGAGTACATCGGTAAGCCAAGGAGCGAGTAGGGTGGATCAGGACAGTCGTGGTTCCAACGATCCCAATCAAATAGACAGGTGCCAGTAAAACGACGTTATAGCGCCCGTGAGTCGGGTTCGACGATGCTGGCAAACGCGACGTTCTCTTTGACTTGCTCGATCTCGACCGACGGCTCATCACCTGGTTGTCCGCCGGGGACGATCACGACGTAGCCGCGTTCAACCTTCGCAATGCCGTCACCTTGATCACCAGTCGTCTCGATCGTCACGTTGCGGACTTCACCTTCGTCTACGGGAGGACCGTCCGACGCCGGAGTTGGTTCTTGAGCACCCGAGTGGGGTTGCTCTTCCTGGGTCTTCTGGCTTGTCGAGGATTCTGATGCCAAGATCGCGACGCGATACGTTTCGTCGGCAGCAAGCGCGTCGTGTTCGATTTCACTCGCCGGGACATCCACAATATATGAGCCGTCACGTTCTTCGATTTGAGCACTAAACACAGAACGAAGCGAATCAGAAATCTCGATCATCAGGTATCACGAGTTGTAGCTGGTCAACGTATCTAAATCTCGCGTTTTGCGCTACTCTGAGGTGGTAATCTAGTGTATGTTGAAGAGAACACGCAGATCCCGAACAGAAACTCCTCGAAAAGCTAGCAGGCCAGATCGGTCAGTACAGG
>NZ_SGTV01000087.1:0-1393 GCF_005435035.1 Halorubrum sp. SD690R
CCTGTACTGACCGATCTGGCCTGCTAGCTTTTCGAGGAGTTTCTGTTCGGGATCTGCGTGTTCTCTTCAACATACACTAGATTACCACCTCAGAGTAGCGCAAAACGCGAGATTTAGATACGTTGACTAGCTACAACTCGTGATACCTGATGGTCGAAATTTCTGATTCGCTTCGCTCTGTGTTTAGTGCTCAAATCGAAGAACGTGACGGGTCGTATATTGTGGATGTCCCCGCGAGTGAAATCGAACACGACGCGCTTGCTGCCGACGAAACCTATCGCGTCGCGATCTTGAAATCAGAATCCTCGACAACCCAGAAGACCCAGGAAGAGCAACCCCAATCGGCTGCGCAAGAACCAACTCCGACGTCGGACGGTCCTCCCGTAGATGAAGGTGAAGTCCGCAACGTGACGATCGAGACGACTGGTGATCAAGGTGACGGCATTGCGAAGGTTGAACGCGGCTACGTCGTGATCGTCCCCGGCGGACAACCGGGTGATGAGCCAACAGTCGAGATCGAGCAAGTCAAAGAGAACGTCGCGTTTGCCAGCATCGTCGAACCCGACTCACGGGCGCTGTAACGTCGTTTTACTGGCAACTATCTATTTGACTGGGATCGTTGGAACCACGACTGTCCTGATCAACCCTCCTCGCTTCCTGGCTTCCCGATGTACTCCGATTTCATCGTCCCCTTCTCACGATAGTAGCGATAGAGATACGGGCCGTGCATATCCGCGGGATTCCCACTTGCGCATTTACAGCTGTCGTCCCCACAGGTGACTTTCTCTTTGACGACGGTCCCGCTTCCTTCGCTATCGGACTCCTCGACGGGCTCGGCAGCCTCCGGAAGCTCCTCGGTGTCGACCGACTGGTCGCGATACTCGACGAGCGCCTCGACGTAGTTCTGCACCTCTTGAAGTGTCTCCGTATCCTGTTTTGGGAGCGCCTCTGCGAGATACTTCGGGAGCGAGGTGGGTGGTGACGGGTGCTCCATACCTTATGTAACAATTGGAGCCATGTTGGCGTTCGGGTGCTACATAAGGTATTGAATCTTCTCTCCCAACGGTGAGCACTTCAGCAATTACTCGAGATCGTAGGCCGCAATTTCGCGAGAGCCACACTGTGGACACTCATCGACGTCCTTCTCCACGCTGTATCCACAGTGACGGCACTCGTGGTGGGTTGTCGATGGCAGCTCGAGTCTCACAATTTGCTGGATGAACTGTTTACTGAGCATTCATGGGATCGACGATCTCGCCACAGCCGGGGCATTCGGCCCACACGCCCGGTCTACCGCTATCTGTTTCATACTCGATGATCGCGTGTCGGCCGGTAACTGTATCGCCACAGAATGAGCAGGTGCCACGGACCGTCTCTGGATTATCGGGGGTCA
>NZ_SGTV01000088.1:0-1377 GCF_005435035.1 Halorubrum sp. SD690R
ATCTTCGGCGTCACGGAGAAGCTCGTCGAGCTTCTCCTCCGAAAGGTGACGCTTGATCTCTTTGCGTCGATTGCTTCCCATTACCAGCACATTGAGTCCACCCCACAAAAGATTTCTCACTCATTACAGCCGAGAAACGCACTGGTCACGCTGCTATCGATTCGACCGGCTTCGGCCGTGATCAGCCCAGATGCCACTACACAAACCGCACAAACTACCGCCTAAGGGCGCTGAAAGTCACCGCTCTCGTGGATGTAGAAACGCTGTACATCGCCGATATCCACTCGACGATCTTGAAGAAACACGTTACGAAGATCGGCCCGCAGGTCGCCCGGCGAAACGTCGGCGACCTGTAGAGTCTCGCTGCTGATCGCGGCTATGACGCCAAAGCCTTCTGCGACAACGGCATCAGACCGCTGATTAAACACCGGATCATGAATCCACTCGATCACACTCACAACGCCCGCATGGACGGTGATCGCTACCACCAGCGTTCGATGTCACACATCGTCTTCTCGTCGATCAAGCGTACGCTCGGCTCCGCCGTGCGTGCGCGAAGCCGGTGAGTAAAGTTCCGCGAAATGCTGCTGAAAGACACCGTTTATAACCTTCGCCGGAGCGTCCGATACCCGTGAAATCCGCCACCGCGTACCGAAATTACAGAGTCGTAAAATCTAGTGAGAACACTGGAAAACCGGTGTGGAGGTGGGGGTCTGGCGATGATCCCAATATCCTACTATCTGCGTTTCATAGGTACTGGCAATGGCGAATTCGCGGCGGCCCATCGCACCAGCTGAAGAAAATGTCCTCGATCATCTTGAGGCATATCTCGAAGAACTGGGCGATACCAACCCGCTTACGCGTGAGATAGCTATCGCATACCTCGAGGATCACGGAATCAAGCCTGCCGACGGACGCGATATAATCAAACAGCTACTCCTGAAGGGGTATCTATATGAGGTTGGTGACGAAATTCGGATTCCACCACGCTCGTGACGAGTTGGTACGTCTGGTCTATCGGGCTCTTCTCTCTCTTATCGCTAGTTCACGCCTGTACCAAACACAACAGATCTTCCCCAGATGGTTCGTTACTTCCGATATACCAGAAATCGATAGTATTTCATGAATATAACTCGAAACGCGAACGATGTACGATCTCACTGGCTTTCAGCGCGATCTCCTGTATGTCATTGCCGGGCTTGAGGACCCACACGGGCTCGCAATCAAAGACGAACTCGAAGACTACTACGAAACTCAGCTTTGAACGTTGTCATGTTGACACTATTTGGCCCGAAATCGGAGGAAAAGACGTTCTACGAGGAGTCTACGGTATCGGCCGAACTGGAGGGTGATTCACAGAGGATAATGAAGGCAGCG
>NZ_SGTV01000089.1:0-1150 GCF_005435035.1 Halorubrum sp. SD690R
TAATGATCAAGATAACTTCTGAACGCTAAGAAACTTCTCACACCACTTTCTGGCGTAGCTGACTCGCTGTGTCACTTGTTCAAATACGTCTTTGACGAGTTCGTGAAATTCGTCCTCGTCGTCGACGATGATCGGCGACATCGTCCATTTCAGCTGTTTCCAGACTTGCTCGATTGGGTTGAGATGCGGCGAACCTGATGGAAGGAAGATCAGGTCGATCCCTAGTTGATGTGCGCGCTTGCGTGTGTATTCACAGATGTGCGATCCGTGCTTATCTAAGACGAGCAGAATCCGCTGTCCCGGATTCTGCTCGCGGACCGTCTCTAAGACGCTACAGATCTTCTCTTTCTCTTCTGTTTCGGTCCAGCGAACCAGGCTTACTCCGTTCAATGCGTAGAATCCAACCGCCGAATCTTCGGTCTTGACTAGCTGCCGTTCAACGTGCGGATCATCGACGTACCACACCCGCCGCGAATTATCGTACGGCTGGGGGTGTGAGGCATCGAAAAAACCGACGACCGTACCGCCGTCTGTACAAACATCGTCGTCGACAACCCATCCGTCTTCTTCGTCACCCTTCTCCTTGTTATGGGGTTCGTCGTCAGTCTCGTCGAGCGCGTCAGCGACGCGCTCGTCGAGGACTTCCTCGGGATTCTCCGGCCTATTCGGCCGTTTCGGCCGGGGTTTCGCGTACGACAACCCAAGATCTCGGAGAAACTTCCCGAGGTAATCTGGGTGGTACTCGACACCGAACTCCTCAGCCAGAAGGTGCTGTATCTCCTGTGATTTCCATGGCTGCCCCTCTTGGAGAAGTTCAAGCAGTTCTTCTTGTTCGTTCTCAGCAAGTTTCGGGGGCCGACCGCCCCCGAAACTCGGCATCAATTCATCGACTCCGCCTTCGTTCCACGCATTCGCCCATCGGCGGCCGGTCGCTGCCGACCGAGCTTCCCGGTCAGCAGCTTCCGCAATCGTGTCGCCTTGGTAGAGATTCTTCACGAACCCGAGACGCCGAATCCTGTGCTTATCTTCGGCGTCACGGAGAAGCTCGTCGAGCTTCTCCTCCGAAAGGTGACGCTTGATCTCTTTGCGTCGATTGCTTCCCATTACCAGCACATTGAGTCCACCCCACAAAAGATTTCTCACTCATTAC
>NZ_SGTV01000008.1:0-138811 GCF_005435035.1 Halorubrum sp. SD690R
CCCCTCGACGGCGCCCCGCGTCCCGACCAGCTGCTGGGCGTCGACCGACACCGGCTCGCCGGGGATCCCGGCGACGATCACCGAACCGTCGATCCCGAGCCCACCCACGACCGACTCGATGGCGTCGCTCGCGGGGGCAGTCGTGAGGACGACGCTCGCGCCGCCCAGCTCCGAGAGCCGCGCGGCCGGGTCCGACTCCGCGGCGTTCACGAAGTGGTCGGCCCCGAGGTCCCTCGCGAGCGGCTCCTTCTCGGGGGTACGCGAGATCGCGACCGTCTCGTAGCCGGCGGCGTGCGCGTACTGGACCGCGAGGTGACCGAGCCCGCCGACGCCGACGACGGCGACGAGGTCGCCGGCGCGGGCGTCGGAGTTACGCAGGGCGTTGTAGGTAGTGATCCCGGCGCAAAGCAGCGGGGCGGCGTCGACAGCGTCGAGGCCGTCCGGGATCGCCGCCAGCGCCTCGGCGGGGACGGTGGCGTACTCGGCGTAGCCGCCGTCGAACGTGAGCCCGGTGATCTCGGCATTCTCGCACTGAAGGAACTGCCCGCGGCGACACGGCTCGCAGGTGAAACAGTGGCCGCCGTGCCACCCCGCGCCGACGCGCTCGCCCGGCTCCCACGCGTCGACATCGGCGCCGACCGCGTCGACGCGCCCGGCGACCTCGTGGCCGGGGACGCGCGGGTAGTCCACGCCGGGATAGCCGCCCTCGACGACGAACTCGTCGCTGCGGCAGATCCCGCACGCCTCGACGGCGACCCGGACCTCGCCGGGGTCCGGTTCCGGCACGTCGCGCTCCACGAGTTCGAACTCGGCTCCGGGCTCCGGCACGACCGCGGCACGCATGGTGTCCGTCATCGGAACACGCTCCGGTCGAGACGATCAAGAAGCTGACGCCGGCGGCGATACGACCGGTCGGCGGCGGGGGGCGTCAGCCCTCAGATCCCGCCGGCGGCCATCGCGAACAGCGCGACTGCGATGACCGCGAACAGGCCGCCCACGCCCGCCTTGATCGTCCCGGTGTCCAGCGCGGTCGAGACGTACGGGGCGATCTGCCCGCCGAGCGTCGTCGCCGGGACCGTCCAGACGACCATGTTCCACGGCGTCGTCGCCAGGTCCATCGTGTGGCCGCCGACCAGTCCGCCGCCGAACACGTGGACGACGGACGCCAAGACGGCAGTCGTCGCGACGACGATGTGGTTGGTGCCGATCGCCACGCGGACCGGGACCTGCGTCCGGAGCATCGAGATGATCCCGAGCTCGCCGATCCCGAAGCCGGCGAGCCCCTGGAACACCCCGCCGACGCTGTAGTTGAGGAACCGTTCGAGGTAGCCGCCGCGGGAGTAGGTGTAGTCGTCGCCGTCGCGGTCGACCCGGGTGACGGTGCCGGACTCGTCGGTGTCGACGCCTGCCGGCCCGAGCTTGTTATCGTCGTCGGGGAGATCCGGTGACGAGCCGCCGTCGGTCGCGACCTCCTCGTCGCCCCCGCTCTCGGTGGGGTCGCCGTGGGCCAAGTTGGCCTTGAACAGCAGGTACGAGGCCGCCAGAAGCGCGACCCCCAACAGCGCGTGGAACACCGGTTCGGGGATCACGAACGAGAGGAGCGCCCCGCCGACGACGAACGGGACGCCGCCCAACACGAGCGAGAGCGAGAGCCGGCGGTCGACGAGCCCGTACTGGATGAACGCGAGCGACGAACTCGACAGCCCGAACGACTCGCTGATGAGGCCGATCTTCACCAGCGTCGTCGGCTCCAGCGGGTAGGCGACCAGCGGGAAGGCGAAGATGAGGAACGGCACGAACAGCGCCGACCCGCTGATCCCGACGGTGTTGACGATCGTGGCGCCGGCGGTGAAGACCGCGAACAGCCACCAGTACTCGGTCCAGTAGCCGACGCCGGCGTCGGCGGGCGTCGGCGCGAAGGCGTACACGCCCCCGACGAACGCGAGGGGAGCGAGGAAGACGAAGACGTGCTGATAGCGCAGAAAGGCGCGCTGAACGTCGCTCGACAGTGACGTGCTCATTGAGGCGTGGAACGCGGGTTACGGGGAGACGAATAAATGCGTTTTCACACGTCACGATAGTGATGATCGATCGTCACCGTCGCGGAGCGCGTCGGAGCGGGTACCGCACCTTCGATATCCGACCGGACGAGCGCACGTTTTCGCGGCGTGAAATGAATGGACAGTGACAGAAAAGAAACGGTTAAACGGAGCCGTAGATCACCCGCGGATCGAACGATGACACGGGATCTCGGGACCGCGGCGCACGGCGTCTCGGGGACGGCGACGCGCCCGCCGGGCGCGATAGACGCGATAAGCGGAGAGACGACGACTGCGGACCGGCGGAGCCGGAGGACGGGGCGGTGAGCGACGGAGCGACCCTCCGGATCGTCGACGAGCCCGACGAGGGGTCGAGCGGTGCGGTCCCCGCGCCGGTGCCGCCGGACGACCCCGAGGCGTGGTACGCCCCGGACGTCCGGGCGCAGTACGAGGCCGCCCCCGGCGTGGTGGCGACCGTCCGCGAGCGCGACGGCGGGCGGTTCGGCTACGACGCCCGCGAACCGCCGCTGTCGGTCGGGGACGAGCGCGCGCTCGACCGCGTCCGGGACCGCTTCTCCGCAGTGCGGCACCGTCGCCCGCTCACCCGGGTCGGGGTCGTCGAGCGCTCCGAGGCCGGGTTCGAGCCGAAGTACGCGGAGGCGATCGACCGGTTGGTGGACGCGAGCGCCGCCGCGCGTCGACGGATCGACTACCACGCGCTGCGGGAGTTCCGGCTGCTCGGCGCGCTCACGCCGATCGCCTTGGACGACCGAATCGAGGTGGCCGACGTGGGCGACGACCGCGAGCTTGTCGTCCACACCGAGACGTTCGCGCCGCTGGAGACGGGGATCGACGCCGACGCCGACTACGTCGAACGCGTGGCGGCCGAGCGGCTCGCGCAGTACACCGTCGAGTTCGCCGGGCTCGCGGTCGAGGTGGTCCTCTACCGCGAGCGGCTGCTCGGCTCGGACGCGTTCGAGACGAAGTACGCCGTGCTAGAGCCGGACCTTCTGCCCGGCGACGAGGAGCTCATCGAGGAGTGTAAGTCGCGGATCTGGGAGACGACCGTCAGCGACGTGATCGAGGATCGGGAGTCGTTCGTCGCCGCCCGCGCCCGCCGCTTCCTCTCGCGGCGGCTGACCGCGCGCAACACCCGGGCGTGGCTCGACGCCGCCGCGTACCGGGCGAGGTCGGCGCTCGCGGACCGGGGGCTCGTCGCGCCGCCCGTCGACTCGCGGTTCGCCCGCGACCGGCTCGACGACCTCGCGTACTACGTGCTGCGCGACTTCGTCGGCGAGGGGATCCTCACGGTCCCGATCCGCGACCCGCACCTCGAAGACGTGGAGGCGAACCGGGTCGGAGAGCGCGTGAAGGTCGTCCCGCGCGCGTCCGTCCTCTCCGGCGCGGCGGACGAGACGGGCCGTTCCGCCGCCGCGAGCCGGGGTGACGGCGAGGCCCCGGCGGTCGGCTCTCGGATCCCGACGAACCTCGCGTTCGAGGACGAGACGACGTTCGTCGACGTCGTCACGGGGATCGCCGCCCGCGACGGGACGGAGCTCAACGCCTCGACGCCCTCAGCGAAGGTGAACCTCGAACTCGACGGCGTGCCGCAGACGATCCGGTGTGCGGTGGCGCTCCCGGTCATCTCCGAGGGCGGCCCGCACGTCTCGATCCGGAAGCAGCGCGCAGACGCGCTCACCCCGGTCGACCTGATCGAGCGCGGGACCCTGTCGGTCGACCTCGTGACGCTGCTGTGGCTGCTGTACGAACACCGCGGGGTCGTCCTCTTCGCCGGACCGACGGGGGTCGGCAAGACGACGCTGCTCAACGCTCACGCGCCGTTCATCCCGTTCGACGCCCGACCGGTCTCCGTCGACGAGGGCTCCCGCGAGGTCCGGCTCCCCCACGAGACGGGCGTCTCGCTCACCACGCGCGACCACGAGGACGCCTACAAGTCGGTGGGAATGGCCGAGCTGATGACCGAGGCCAACTACCTCAACCCTGACGTGGAGGTCATCGCCGAGATCAACACCCCGGAGAGCTTCGAGACCTTCGCGGAGAGCCTGAACACCGGCCACGGCGTGATCGGGACGACGCACGCGGAGGACATCGAGGCGCTGGCGAACCGCCTGCGCGAGCGCGACCTGCCCGCGCGCCTGCTGCGGGAGGTCGACCTCGTCGTCTTCCCGCGGCGGGTCGACGGCGAGCGGTACGTCTCGCGGGCGATCGAGCCGCTCTCCGAGGCCGCGTACGACGGCCTCGGCCCGGAGGCGACGCGGAGCCCGACCGGCGACCCGAAGCGCGGCGGTGCGGGCGTCGTCGAGGCGGGCGGGGAGTCCGTCCGGTACAACACGGTCGCGTGGCGCGACGGCGACGGGACGTTCCGGTTCCCCGGCGCGCCGGGCGGCGACGCGGACGGGGCGGCGTCGAGCGCGACCGCGGCGGGCGAAGCTCCGGGCGGCGGTCGGGACAGCGACCCGCTGTTCCGCGCCTTCGACCGGATCGCAAGCCGGACCGACCGTGACCGCGAGGCAGTCGCCGCCGAGTTCGCGTCGAAGCGTCGGTACGTGGAGTTCCTCGTGCGAGACGGCGTCGACGACCCGGACGAACTGTTCGAGTTCCTCGCCGACCTGCGTACCGACGAGGCCGCGACCGTCGAGCGCGCCGCGCGGATGATGGACCGCGACGACGGGGGCGAGAGCCGAGACGAGTCAGCGGAACGGGGGCGGCCGTGAGCCGGCGTCGCGCGACCGAAACGGTCGGCTCCGAGGCGAACAGCGCGAGCGCGGCCGGGACGTGCGCGGGCCAATCGGACGCGGCGCACGCGGACCGAGCGGACGCGGCGCACGCGGACCGAGCGGACGCGGCGAGTGTAGACGCGACAGGCGAGACGGGCGCGGACGACCCCGTCGCGGCGGGCGGGCGGTTCGCGGTCGTCGGCCGGGTCTGCTACGCGCTGTTCGCGCGCCACGCGAGCGACCGGCGGCACGACGCCGACCGGAAGCGGTACCGCGGCACCGCGCTCGACACCGGGTTCGAGACGTACCTCTCGGGGGCGTACGGGCTCTCGTGGATCGTCGCGGCCGCCGCCTTCCTGCCCGCGCTGGTCGTCGCGGCGGGCGCGGCGCCCGCGGTCGCGGCCGCGGTCGAGGCGCGGTTCGGCGCGGCGTTGCTCGCAGCAGGGTCGACGGCGACGCCGGCCCCGACGCCGGACTCGGTCGGCCCGCTCCGCACGGACCGGGCCGCGCTGCTCGTCGCTACCGGTGTCGCGCTCCTCGCCAAGCGCGCGACGGTCGCGGTGGCCGGACTCCACCTGCGGTGGGTGGTCGCGACGCGGCGGACGGACATCGAGCGCACCCTCCCGGGGGCGGTGCGCTACCTCGAACTGCTCTCCTCGGGGAGCGACGAGCCGCGGGCCATGCTCCGGAAGGCGGCCGACGGCGACGCGTACGGCGGCACCGCGACCTCGTTCCGGAAGGCGCTCAACGCCGCCCGGCTCGCGGGGAGCCTCGACGAGGGGCTCCGGCGCGTGGCGCGGGACACCCCGTCGCGGGAGCTGCTCGCGCCGTTCCTCCTCAAGTTCCGGAAACACGCTGCCACCGGCGACGAGGCGCTCTCCGAGTTCCTCGCGACCGAGCGCCGGATGCTCTCGCACCGGCAGGACCGCGCCCGGAAGCGAGCCCGGCGGTTCCTCGAACTGCTCACGGAGCTGTTCGTCGCCGTGTTGGTGTTGCCGGCGCTTCTCGTCATCGGCGCGACCGCGCTGTCGGTCGTGATCCCCGAGCTGCTCCCGCCGGTCTCGACGCCGGTCGGCGTGGTCCCGACCCGGGCGGTCGTCCTCTACGGCGCGGTCGCGTTCCTCGTCGCGTTCGGCCTCGCGGCGGCGGTCGCGGTGGGCACGCTCCGCCCGCCGAGCCAGCGGGCGAGCTACGAGGCGCCGGCGAGCCCGCGGGCGGTCCTCGCGACCGCCGGGCGCAACCCCGCGAGCACGGCCGTCGTCGCCGCGGGGCCGGCGGTCGCCCTCGCGCTCTGGCTCGCGGTCGCGGGCTACACGCTGGTCAACGTCGCCCTCGTCGGCTACGCCGCCTTCGCGGTGCCCGTCGGGCTCGTCGCGGCGCGCCGCACGCGGATCGACGACGCGAAGGACCGCGAACTCGCCGACTTCGTCCACGCCGTCTCGGGCCACGTCGCGCAGGGGCGCCCCCTCGAGGCCGCGGTGGCGGCGGTCGCGCGCGACGCCGACCTCGGCGTCCTCGACGACGACGTGGCCGACCTGGCGTTCGCGCTGCGGTCGACGACCGCGCCCGCCGACTCGGCCCGTTCGGAGCCCGGAGCCGGCTCACCGGAGGAGCCGACCGCGGTCGACCTCCGCGGGGCCGCCATCGAGCGGTTCGTCGACCGCGTCGACACGCCGCTCGCCGCGCGGACGCTCGGGCTCGTCACGGGGGCGTTGAACGCCGGCAGCGACGCCGACGCCGTCTTCGAGACGCTCCGCATCGAGGTCGGGCGGCTGTACAGCGAGCAGCGCGCGCTCCGCTCGTCGATGCAGCCGTACATCGCCGTCGGCTGGGCCGCGGCGGTCCTCGTCGCCGGCGTCGTCGCGGTCGTCAACACGCAGGTCGTCGACGCCGCGCGGCTCGCGGAGTTCGCGGCCGCGTCCGAGGCCGTGACGGAGCCGGAGGGGGTATACCCCGAGTTGGAGCGGTTCCGACTGTACGTCGTCACGCAGGCGACCGTGCTGGCGTCCGGGTGGTTCGCCGGGACCGCCGCGCGAGGGCGGTACGCCGCGCTGCTCCACTCGGGCGCGCTGGTGGCGTGCTGTTACGTGGTGTTCACCGTGGGTGGGTTGGTGTGAGGCCGGAGCGATACCGGTGTGGACGCCGCGCCGACACGAGGCTTTTCAGCCGTGCCCGCGTAGGACCGCTCCCATGGACGAGAAGACCGCCGAACTCCGCGACCTGTTCGTCGACGCCACCGGCTCGGAGACGGTCACCGAACGCCAGGAGGCGGAGCGGGGGACCCTCGTCAATCGCGACGACGCCAGCGAGGGGGTCCGCGACCTCGTCGCCGCGATGCGGGAGCGGTACGGCTTCTCGACGCCGCTCGACGACGCCGCCTACGCGCTGGTCGCCCGCGGCCGGTTCGCAGACGAGAGCGACGCGGCGGTCGCGGCGGCGATCCGCGACGAACTCGGCGATCGCGAGGACGGCGACGCCGAGGTCGATCCGGACGATATCGACGCCGAGACCGTCCGGAAGGCGCGTCTCGACCTCCACCTCGTCCGCGAGTCGGACCGTAAGGTCGGGACCGACGACGGCGCCGACCCGCCGTTCGCGTACGCCGACCTGAAGCGGCTCACCGCCGCCGGGAACTCGATCGTCGAGTGCGCCGAGGAACTGGACGCCGCGCCGGACACGGTCGCCCGGTACGCCGCCGTCGCACGCACCGACATCGCCTCCACGCGGGCGAACGACCGCTTCCGCGACGCGTTCCGCGACCTCCTTACCGACGCCGATATCGAGGGATCGCTCGCGAGCGACGCCCGCGAGGACGGCCTCCGCGAGGCGACCGAAGACATCGAGACGGACGTGTCCTTATAAATAGTCGACGACTGAGCGGCGGCGAACACCTCCAAAGCCCCAGCCGCTCGTTTGTAAATGGATGCTGACGGATCCGTAACGAACACCTCCAAAGCCCCAGCCGCTCGTTTGTAAATGGATGCTGACGGATCCGTAACGAACACCTCCAAAGCCCCAGCCGCGAGGACTCGCGCGGCTCGCTGCGGTCCTCAGTCAGTCGCTGGCGCTCCTTCCTTGCGGTCCTTGCGTCGCCGTGCTTCGTCCTCGCGGCTGCCCCTTTGAGTCCCGCCCCGCACAGCACCGCAGCCTCACACCTCCCCAGCCTCGTCGCTGGCACCCTCCGCTTCGCTCCGGGGCCAGCGACTCCCTCGCGCGTGCTCCTCGCGCCCGGTGGGCGCTCGGAGGCACGCGCCGTCGTTCATTTATAAACGAAGCCGCGGCCAGCGGCTCGCGTGACCCTCGTCCCGTTCAGCGACTTGGCCCGCGCGGCGTACTGTCCCCGCCAACTCTACTACGTTCGGCGCGACGACGAGCGAAGCGTCCCCCCGAAGGCGCGCGAGCGCATCGGACTGGCGTTCCGGTACGACGAACTCGTCGACGCGCCCGATCGGGCGCTCCGGCAGCTTCCGCTTCACCGATCGCCCGCGGCCTACCGCCGGAATCTGGACCGCCTGCGCGAGCGCGACCTGTACGGGAGCCTCGTCGACCCCGCGAGCGAGCGCGGGTTCCTCTCGGGCAGGGACTGCCACGGCACCGTTCACAAGGTGCTGGAACCGAGCGGAGGGGCGGAGGACCCGGACGAGACGGAACAGTCTCCCCCGCCGATTCCGACGCTGGTCTCGTCGGGCGAGCCGCCGGAGAACGGCGTGTGGGAGCCGCAGGCGGTCCGTGCGGTCGGGATCGCGAAGGCGCTGGCGTGGGAGCGCGAGCGCGAGCTACCGCGCGCGCTGGTCGAGTACCCGGCCGTCGGGGTCGTCCGCGAGGTCCGGCTCACGCTCCGGAAGAAGGCGGCGTACCGCGAGGCGCTCCGCGCGGCGCGGTCGATCGACGGGCCCCCGCCGCGCGTCGACGACGGCCGCTGTTCGACCTGCGACTACGCCGCCGAGTGCGGCACGCGGCGGCGGTCGCTCCGGTCGCTGCTGGGCTGAGGCGGCGCGGGCGGTGGTCACCGAGCGCCGCAAACGATCCTCACGGCGAAAACGACGTGCCGCACTCGGTACAGGTGAACCGGAACCGGCCCTCGTCGGTGAGTTCGGTGTCGTGGACCCGTTCTTCGCCGCAGTCACGGCACTCGACGATCGACTCGATCCGGTCCCAGTCGTGGCGCGCGCCCGGCGCGCCGATCGCCCACGCGACCACCCCCTCGTCGGCGTCCTCGGGGACGAATCCGGACTGGAACTCGCCGGGCGCGAAGCGGATCGCCTCGCCGGGGCCGACCTCGACGCGCTCGCGCTCGCGCCCGGCCTCGAACGTGGCGGTGCCCGAGCGCACGTAGAATATCTCCTCCTGGTCGCCGTGAGTGTGGAGGCCGCCGGAAAAGGCGTCGCCGGGCGCGAGCTCGAAGTAGTTCATCGCGACGTGGTCGGCGCCGAGCGCGCGCGAGACCGGCTTTCGGATGTCGTGAACGCCCATCGGGTTCGTGACGACGTCGACGTCGTCGATCGCGGCTCGCTCCATGGGCGTCGCTCTCGGGGGCGGGTCGTAATCCTGTCGCCGGCCGCGTGTGAAACCGCCGGCGTGTGACGCTCTCGCCGACCCGCGCCGAGGATCCCTCAGCGATACCCCGGGTCGCGGCGAGGATCGCTCGGCCAAACCTGACGCGACCCGGCAGTTTATACGTGTGTACATTGTTCACACGGGTACGAATGACGCGAGACACTCGCGATCGTTCGGAGGATAGAGGAAGTCGCCTCGCGGCGGCTGGCCGCGAAATTCTCCGACGATAACGACTCCGGGGCACGACCGCCCCGCGGCGGCACCGACCCCGAGACCACCGCAGAACCGACGGACTCCCTTTTGACCCGAACACCACTCACTGACCTCGACGAGGTACAGCTACTCGACACCACCCTGCGCGACGGCGAACAGATGCCGGGCGTCTCGATGACCCCCGGCGAGAAGGTCGACGTGGCCCGCGAGCTCGACGCCGCGGGCGTCCACCTGATCGAGGCCGGCTCGGCGTGTACCTCGGCGGGCGAGCGCGAGGCGATCAGCCGCGTCGCCGACGAGGGAGTCGACGCGACCGTGACGAGCTTCGCCCGCGGGGTGCGGGCCGACGTGGACCACGCGCTCGACTGCGGCGTCGACGGGGTGAACCTCGTCGTCCCCGCCTCCGACAAGCACGTCGAGACGAAGGTGGGGTCGACCCGCGACGAGGTCGTCGAGACGACCGTCGAACTCGTCGAGTACGCGACGGATCACGGTCTGTGGGTCGAGGTCCTCGGCGAGGACGGCTCGCGCGCCGACCTCGACTACCTCGAACGCCTGCTCGGCGCCGGGCTCGACGCCGGCGCGGACCGAATCTGCTACTGCGACACGGTCGGCGCGGCCGACCCCGAACGGACCGCCCGCGTCGTCTCGCGGCTCGCCGACCTCGGCCCGACGAGCCTCCACACCCACGACGACCTCGGGTTCGGACTGACGAACGTCCACGCGGGGCTGAAGGCCGGCGCCGACACCGTCCACGGCACCGTCCTCGGGGTCGGCGAGCGCGCCGGCAACGTCGCGCTCGAGGAGGTCGCCATCGCGCTCGGGGAGTCGTACGACGTCGACACGGTCGAGCTATCTCGGCTCTATCGGCTCTGCCGGGCCGTTTCAGAGGCAACCGGCGTCGCGCTCCCCCCGAACAAGGCCGTCTGCGGCGCGAACGCCTTCGCCCACGAGTCGGGGATCCACACGGACGGCACGTTGAAGGACGGGACGATGTACGAGCCGTACCCGCCCGAGACCGTCGGCCGGGAGCGCCGGCTCGTCCTCGGGAAGCACGCCGGGCGCGCGGGGGTGAAGGCGGCGCTCGCCGAGCACGACGTGGCGGTCGACGACGGCGAGCTGCGCGAGGTCGTCGCCCGCGTCAAGGAGCTCGGCGAGCGCGGCAAGCGGGTCACCGACGCCGACCTGCTCGCGATCGCCGACGACGTGCGCGGGCGCGAACGCGAGCGCCACGTGGAGCTCGTCGACCTCTCGGCGACCTCCGGCGGGAACCTCCCGACCGCCTCGGTGCGGCTCCGAGTCGGCGAGGACGAGCGCGTCGCCTCCGGCACCGGCGCGGGTCCCGTCGACGCCGGCCTCGAAGCGGTCCGCGCGGCGCTCGCGGGCGACGACGGCGGGCGCGGCGGGGACGCGGGCGCCGAGGCGGACGTCGCCTTCGAGCTCGACTCCTACCACGTCGACGCGATCACGGGCGGCACCGACGCGGTCGTCACGGTCGAGGTCGACCTCTCGCGGGGCGACCGCTCCGTGAGCGTCTCGGCGTCGGACGCGGACATCACCCGCGCGAGCGTCGTCGGGATGGTCGACGGGCTCGACCGGCTGCTCGCGGCGGAGGCAGACGCGACGGACGCCGACCCGAGCGCCGTCGCCGACGACTGAGCGCGCCGGCGTCTGACGAGGTTTTTATTCGAGGGCGGTCGATCGTCGGGTGTGAGCGTCGTCGTCGCGATCAAACCCTCGGCCCGCAAGCGGAACGCGAAGGTGGGACGGCTCGTCTTCGAGGACGGTCCCAGCCACACCTTCGAGAGCCGCGCGGCCGCCGAGCGCTGGGCGGACGACCTGTCGGCCGGCGACGGCCACGTCTGGGTCGCGAGCGCGCACCCCCGCGACGACGGCGACGCCGACTGTTACCTCGTCTCGCGGGCGACGAACGCGAAACTGGAGGCCGCCTACGACAAGCGCCGCCGCCGGCTCAGGGGCGACGCGGGGTCGGAGCAGGAGTCGCTCGGCGGCGAGCCGTAAGAGCGGGTTCGGAGGCGACCGCGGCGGCTACGACGATTTTTCGCCCGGCGTGGGGTCCGATTCGGCGCCCGATTGCGGGTCGGGGTCGGCGTCCGGGCCGGACCCGCGCGCGTCCATCATGTCCGCGGCGCGGGTCGCCCAACCCGAGTAGCGGAAGCCGGCGACGACGACGAGCGCCATCCACGCGTAGGCCGCGGACACGCCGACGTACGCGCCCGTGGGGCCGAGCCCGACGGTGCGTCCGAGCAGCCACGAGAGCCCGAGGAAGAGGCCGAACATCGCCGAGACGCGCGCGACGAGCGGGATCCGGGTCTCGCTCGCGCCCTGGAGCGACCCGGAGAGCGCGGAGAAGCAGGCGAGGGCCGCGCCGGCGAGCCCGTACACCCGCGCGAAGTCGACCGCGGACGCGACCGTCGCCGCGTCGTCGGTGAAGATCGGCACGATCCGCGGCGCGCCGATCACGAGCCCGAGCCCGATCGTTCCGACCGTGAGCACGCCGAGCCCGGCGACGGCCCAGCCGTCGAACCGCGCGCCCGCCGGGTCGCCCTCGCCGAGCGCCTGGCCGACGAGGACCGACGCCGCGACGTTGTAGCCGCGCGAGAGCGGGCCGGTCACCTGCTGGTAGACCCGGCGACCGATCTGGAAGCCGGCGTTGACCGACTCGCCGAAGCCGAGGAGGAGCGCGTTGAACGGGAACTCGGCGATCTCCGAGCCGAACCCCTCCAGCACGCGCGGGGCGCTCACCACGAGGAGCTGCTTCGCGATGGTGAGGTCGCGCGGCCACGCGAAGTCGGCGTCGGTCCACGACCCCCAGATGGCGAAACAGAGCAGCCCGGCGGTGAGCACGTTCGCGGTCGCGGTCGCGAGACCGACGCCGAACACCTCCAGCCGCGGGAAGCCGAACAGGCCGAGACCGAGGACGACGGAACCGGCGATGTTGACGGAGTTGGCGGCGATGTTGACGTACATCGGCGTGCGGGTGTCGCCGGTGCCCTGGAGCGCGCGGGCGCCGACGAGGGCGACGTGGCGCGCGGGGGCGGTCGCGAACACGATCGCGAGGTACGTCGACCCGAGGTCGACGACCGCGGGCGAGGTCCCCTCGCCCACCAGACGGCCGAACACGTCGATCGCGAGCTCGCCGAAGAGGACCCCGAAGAGGACGAACGGAATCCCGGCGAGCGCGCCGAGTACGATCGCCTGCGTCACCGCCTCGTCGCGGTTCTCAGCGGCGCCCGCGCCGGTGTCCTGCGAGGAGAGCGCGATGGCGCCGCCGCCGAGGCCGAGCCCGATCCGCAGCGGGAACCGGGCGTACAGGTCGGCGAGGCCGATCGCGACGACGGCGGCCGGGGAGAACAGCGCGGTGACCAGAATGTCGGTCGTCCGCATCGCGGTGCGGAACGTCTGCTCGGCCATCACGGGCCACGCGAGCGAGAACACGCGCTTCCAGACGCGCCGCAGCCGCGGGAGGTCCATGCGTCGGTCCCGACGAGCGCCCGCGGTTTCTACGTATCGGAGCCGGCCGAGTCGGCCGGTGCGTGCGGGAGCGTCACCGTGAACCGCGCTCCCCCGAGCGACGACTCGCCGGTGTCGAGGGACCCGTCGTACGCCTCCACGAGCGTCGCGACCAGCCGCAGGCCGCTGACGCCGCCGTCGCTCGCCCCGCCGACCGCCTCGTCAGTCAGGAACGACCCGTCCCGTACCTCCGGGGGAAGCCCCGGACCGTCGTCCTCGACGACCAGCGCGACCCCGTCGTCGCCCCCGAGGCGCGCCGCCTCGTCGCCGTCGGCGCGGACGGCGACGCGGACGGTGACGCCCGGACCGCCGTGTTCGACCGCGTTCTCGACGAGGTTATGGACGATCGACCGCACGCCGTCGTTGGCGGCGACGGGGGCCGCGTCCGGGAGGTCGGTCTCGATCGCCGCCGATTCCCCGTCGGCGACCCCCGCCAGCACGTCTCGGGTCGTGTCCGCGAGATCGACGCGGCTGGAGTCCGCGTCGCCGAGGATCGCGTCCGCGACCGCGCTCGTCGCCTCGATGCGTTCGAGCCCCTCGCTCGCCTTCGCCGCAACGGTCTCGGCGTGACCGGAGCCGTCGGGGTCGTCGAGCAGGTCGGCGTAGCCGCGGATCGTCGAGAGGTCGTTTCGGAGGTCGTGCCGCAGGAGGTGGTTGACGAAGGAGACGGCCCGGACCGCGTCCCGCGCCCGGCGCGCCTCCGCCGACTGCCGGACCGCGTAGTACCCCGCGATCGCGCCGCCGAGGCTCCCGACGCCGGCGGCGACGAGCATCGGGAAGGCCGGCTCGACGAGCGGACGGCCCTCGAAGGCGCGCACGGCGAGCGTCGCGGCGAAGGCGGCGACGGCGAGGACGGTTCCGGTGGCGGTCCACCGCGCGACGCGCTGCTCCTCGCCGGGCGAGAGGTCCCGGCGAGCGATCCGGCGGCCGGCGACGAGGACCGCGACCGCGATCCCGCCGTCGAGCGCGAACGCCAGCAGCGGCCCGGCGGAGCTCCCGATGGCGCCGATCTCGGCGCCGTGGTGGACCGCGGCGGCGACGAGGAGGCCGGCTCCGATCAGGGAGACGGCGCGGTGGCCGCGCAGCGTAGACATTACGAATCCGACCGCGGAAGCGAGTAAAACGGTTGTGGATTCGTCGGGAGGCCGGCCGCAGCGCGGCGAGAGAGACGCCGCGGGGAGCCGTCCGAACGTTGAAAGCCGCGAGCGACCCACGGCACCCATGGACGTCTTCGTGTACGGGACGCTGACCGAACCGGAGCGGGTCGCCGAAGTCGTCGACTCGTTCGTCTTCGTCGGCTCCGCGACGCTCGACGGCCTCCGGCTCGTGGAGGGGCGGTACCCGACGCTCGCGCCGGGCGGCGAGACGGGGGGCCGACTCCTCCGGACGGAGGCCGTCGACGCGCTCGACGCCTACGAGGACGTCGGGGGCGGACTGTACGTCCGCGAGACCGTCCCGCTCGACGCGCCGGCCGACTACCCCGACGCCGCCGCGGTGTACGTCGGCGACCCCGAACGCCTCGACGCGGACGCGACGTGGCCCGGATCCGGCCCGTTCCCCAACCGAGTGCGCTCCGTCCTCGACGCCCGCGACGTGCGGGTGCGACTGACCCCCCGAGATACCGTCTGACGGGCGGATGACGGCGCCGCTGTCGTGCGGTTTCACTTTCGCTCTGGTAGCCCCACCTTTTTGTATTTCCGTCGCATCATTTCACTCGCACGTCACACGCGTGCATTCCCCCTTTCACCGACCGCGAGCCGTCGGCTCGGCGTGCCGGGCCGCCCGGCGGCAGGCAGTCGGCACACGGCGACCGCGGCGGGTGCCGTCGACCGTCCCGTGGACGGTCGCCCCCGACCGGAACCGATTAGCGGGCGGCGCGGCGACGGGGTGGCATGCTCAGTCTTGCCGACATCCGCGAGGCGCGCGAGCGGGTCTCGGGCGTCGCCCGCCACACGCCGCTTGAGCGGTCGCGCTCGTTCTCCGAGATGAGCGGCGCGGACCTCCACCTGAAACTGGAGAACTTCCAGCGGACCGGCGCGTTCAAGATTCGCGGCGCGATGAACCGGATACAGACGCTCTCGGAGGCGGAGCGCGAGGCCGGCGTCGTCACCGCGAGCGCCGGGAACCACGCGCAGGGCGTCGCGCTGGCGGCGAGCCGCGCTGGCGTCGACGCCACCGTCGTGATGCCGAAGTTCGCGCCCGTCTCGAAGGTGAAGGCCACCCGCGGGTACGGCGCGAGCGTTCGCCTGGAGGGCGTCGACTACGACGAAGCGCAGGCGTACGCGCACCGGCTGGAGCGCGAGGAGGACCGGACCTACGTCCACGCGTTCGACGACCCCGTGGTGATGGCCGGACAGGGGACCCTCGGCTTGGAGATCGTCGACGACTGCCCCGACCTCGACACCGTCGTCGTCCCGATCGGCGGCGGCGGCCTGATCTCGGGCGTCGCGGTGGCGATCAAAGAGCAGCTGCCGGACGTGCGCGTCGTGGGGGTCCAGGCGGAGGGTGCGGCGTCGGCCGCGAAGTCGCTCGAGGCGGGCGAGGTCACGGAGATCGACAGCGTCGACACGATCGCCGACGGGATCGCGACGCGGTCGGTCGGCGAGGAGACCCTCGAGGTCATGGCCGAGTACGTCGACGAGGTCGTCACCGTCGACGACCGCGAGATCGCCTTGGCCCTCACGCTGCTCTTGGAGCGCGCGAAGACGCTCGTGGAGGGCGCGGGCGCGGTCGCGCTCGCCGCCGTCCTCTCGGAGGCGTTCGAGTACGACGACGGCAAGACGGTCGTCGCCGCGCTCTGCGGCGGTAACATCGACCTCAACCGCCTCGGTACCGTGGTCCGGCGCGGGCTCGTCCAGATGGGCCGGTACCTCAAGATCACGATCGACCTGAAGGACCGACCCGGCGAACTGGAGCGCGTCTCCAGCATCGTCGCGCGCACCGGCGCGAACGTGTACGCGGTCCACCACGACCGAACCTCGCGGGACGTGGCCGTCAACGCCGCCGAACTCGAACTCGAATTAGAGACCGACGACGCCGAACACGCCGCCGACATCGTCGACGCACTCGAAGCGGAAGGGTACGACGTGGAGATTCTGTCCTGAATCGGTCGGCGATGGCGACCATTTACAAATAGAACTACGGTGGCGCGTGCCTCCGAGCGCCCGGAGGGCGCGAGGAGCGCGCGAGGGAGTCAGTCGCCCGGAGCAACGCGGAGGGCGACTGACGAGGCTGGGGAGGTGTGAGGTGCGGTTGCTGTGCGGGGTGGGATTCAAACTGGCAGCCGAGAGACGGGCACAGGCCACGCAAGCACCGAAAGGAGCGAGCAGCGCGAGCGACTGAGGGACACAGCGAGCGTGCGCCCGCCTCTCGGCTGGGGCTTTGGAGGCGGCCACCGCCGGTCGATTGTCAGTTGTTCATAAGCGAGCAACTGGGAGTTCGGCTACCATAGCTCTCCCGATTCACTCCGACGAGTCCGTCGAGTTGCTCCCAGAATCGGGAGCCGAAACGCTGCCGCTCACGCTCGTCGACCCGCCGAGGAGCGAGGAGTCCGAGTCGCCGCGCAGCGTCGTGACCGTCTCGCCGTCCTGTTTCACGATCAGGGTCCACGGGTCGTCGCCCGCGGGAATCCGCACCGTGCCGTTGTAGCGGACGACGCCGGAACACGACCGCGGCGCCGCGTCCGTCTCCTCGGTCGGAACGTCGAGCACGTAGGCGGACTCGTTCACCCGCTCGAACGTCGGGCCGCCGATCGCGTGCGAGGGTCCCGGCAGCGAGACGTTTCTGGAGTACGTGATCTCCGTGTTCTCGGCGCCGGCGACCACCGACGTCGAGCTGTTCGCCGAGAAGTCGTCGGGACAGCGGACCCCGTCGGTATCGAAGTGGAGCAGCGCCGGCGGATCGCTCGCCCCGCCGAGGAGGCCGCCGGGCCCTCCCGACACGGGGCCGGCGAGGGCGACGGCGCTACCGGTCACGAACAACGCGAGCGCAGCGGCGGCGACGACCAGACCGCGTCTGTTCATCACGTTTCCAACGACGGGAGAGGCGGAAATAGTACCGCGTATAACTCAAAGAGGGGTTTGCGTCACCGATCGCGTCACGGGTGTGGACGGAGCCGTCGAGACGGCGAATCGAACGCGTCGGAACCGACGGACCGCGCTTCAGTCGTCCGCGGCCGCGGCGTCGAGCTCGCCTTCGTATAGCTCGCCGGCGCGCTCGCGCTCGGAGAGGTACTCGTCGGCGTCGAGCGCGGCCTTCACGCCCATCCCGCCGGCGGTGGCCGCCTGCTGGTAGTGGAAGTCGACCACGTCGCCCGCGCCGAAGAGCCCCTCGACGCCGGTCCGGGTCTGGCCGCCGCCGCGGCCGCCCTCGGTGAGCAGGTAGCCGTCGTCGTCGGTCTCGATACCGGTGCCTTCGAGGAAGTCGGTGTTCGGCGTGTGACCAATGGCGTAGAAGACGGCCCCCACGTCGAAGTCGTACTCGTCGACCGCGTCGGCGGTCGCGGGGTCGTCGAGCTTCTCCTTCGGGTGGCCGTCGGGGTGTTCGACGAGGGCCACGCGGTCGATGCCGTCCTCGGGGGTGCCGTGGATCTCGGTGAGCTCGGTGTTGAGGAGGAGCTCGATCTCGCCGTCTTCGACGGCGTCCATCGTGCGCTCGATCCACACGTCCTCGGCGCGGAACTCCTCGCGGCGGTGCGCGATGTACACCGTGTCCGCGAACTTCGTCAGGAAGTTCGCCTCCTCCATCGCAGCGTCGCCGCCGCCGACGACGAGCATGTCCTCGTCGCGGAAGAACGCGCCGTCGCAGGTCGCGCAGGTGGAGAGGCCGTAACCCATCAGCTCCTCCTCGCCGGGGACGCCGAGCGTCCGCGCGCTGGCGCCCGACGCCGCAATGACGGCGTCGGCGGTGTACACGTCGCCGTCGGTGAGCGCGACGTGGAAGTGGCCCGCCGGCTCCTTCGAGACGTCCTCGATGACGCCGTTTCGGGTCTCGGCGCCGAACTTCTGCGCCTGCTCTTTCATGTCGTTGATCAGCCCCGGCCCGGAGATCCCCTCGGGGAAGCCGGGGTAGTTCTCCACGTCGGTCGTCAGCGTGAGCTGGCCGCCCGGCTCGTCGCCCTCGACGAGCAGCGGGTCGTTGTTCGAGCGCGCGGCGTATATGGCCGCGGAGAGACCCGAGATACCGGTGCCGGCGATGATGAGTCGGCGGTGTTCGACGATGTCGTCGGTCATTACCCACAGTTGGCCGCCGCGTCCTATGTACGTTGCGACCGTTGCGCGATTCCCGCACGACCGCCCCGCCGATGCTGCCGCGGACTTGCCCGCCGGACCACCACCGAGCCGCTCGGCGAACTGCTGCGGACCCGCTCGACGAACTGCCGCGGACCCGCTCACCGCACCGCGACGAACACGCTCCGGTCGTCGCCGGGGCCGTACCCCGAGGACACGTCAACGTCGTCGAACCCGGCATCTGCGAGCGCGTCGCCGATCCGTTCGTCGGCGAACGGCGTCATCCGGCGCCGGTCGGTGAACGGGTCGCCGTCGGGGGTGAACGTCACCGCGCGCCAGTCGAGCCGGCCGTCGTCGGTCGCGACGTGGTGCGCGACGCGGACGTACCGGAGTTCCCCATTTGCGTCGTGGCCAACGTCGAGACCCGGGGAGTTCCCGTCGGACGGCAGCGGGGAATTATCGAAGACGAGGACGCCGCCGGGCCGGAGTCGGTCCCGGAGCGCGGCGAGCGCGGGGTCGAGGTCGCCGGGCCCGAGGTGGTTCACGACGCCGCGGATGGCGACGGCGGCGTCGAACGGTTCGGTGTCGTACAGGTCCGGCTCCGGGAGCCCGGTCCGGTAGATCGAGACGGCGTCGGCGGGGCACTTCTCCCGCGCGACCGCGAGCATCCCCTCGTGGACGTCGATCGCGGTCACGTCGACTCCGCGGGCCGCGAACCGGCGCGTGTGCTCGCCGGTTCCGCAGCCGACCTCCAGCAGACGCTCGGGGTCGACGCCGCGGTCGGCGAGCGCGTCGAACACGAAGCCGGCGTCGCGGTCGTAGTCCCACTCCGACTGGATCGCGTCGTACAGCCGCGGGCGCTCGTCGTAGAGGCCGTCGGACATGGCGGGAACAGGCGCTATCTCGGCGCCCGGTGATGAGTGTCTTACGCCGCCTCGGGACCGGTTCGCACGACGGCGCCTCAGTCCGTCGGGAACTCCGGCGGAAGCCCGGTCGGCTGCGCCGGCGCGTCGTCGAGGGCCTCGAAGAAGCGCCCGGCGACGAACTCCTCGACGACCTCGGGCAGCGACTCCGACTCGTCGACCGCGGAGAGGATGCCGAGCGGGACCTGCGCGCCAGCCATCGAGGCGTGGCCCCCGGCCGACCCCGCGGGATCGAGTGCGTCACGCAGCAACTCGCCGGCGTCGACCTCGGCGCCGCGGGCGCGGGCAGAGCCGTAGATCACGCCGTCGGTGTAGCCGTAGACGAACGTCACTGTCACGTCCTCCAGGTCGAGAAGCCGATCGGCCGCCTGCGCGAGCGCGTCGCGGTCGGTTATCTCGCCGACGCAGGAGGCCGCGACCGACCCGCGCACGTCGCGGTTCTCGATGGCGGCCGCGAGGACGCGGAGCGTCTCCGGGCTCACGCTCGGGCTCTCGACGCGTTCGAGCGTCGACTCGTCGGCGTGCGCGAGCAGCGCGGCGGCCGCCTCGAAGTCGTCGGTCGCGGTCGCGCGGGTAAAGTCCTTCGTGTCGATCCGGATGCCGTACAGCAGCGACGTGGCGAGTTCCCGGTCCGGCGCGATCCCGTACCGCGAGAGGTACTCGGCGATGAGCGTGCTCGTCGCACCGACGTCGGGCCGGATGTCGACGAACGATCCCGCGACCGGCCCCCGCGGCGGGTGGTGGTCGACGACCACGTCGACCGGGTGGCCCTCGGGGAGGCTGTCGTTGATCCCGGCGCGGGAGTGGTCGACCAGGGCGACGCCGCCGTACTCGTCGAGGTCCACCCCGTCGAACGACCGGAGCCCGATGTCGAGGAGGTTCACCAGCGCGCGGTTCTCCTGATGGGAGATGTCGCCGCCGTAGCAGGCGTCGGCGTCGACGCCGATCGACTCCGCGATCCGCGCCAGCCCGAGCGCGCTGGCGATGGCGTCCGGGTCGGGGTTGTCGTGCGCGACGACCAACAGGGGCCCCGAGAACCCCCGGAGCGTCGCGAGCAGCCGGGCCGGCTTCTCGCCGTCGTCGGCATTGGCGCGCGAGAGGGCTGCCCCGGGGGAGGCGCCGCGACCGTCGGCGAGTCCGATCGCCTCGGAGACCCGATCGACGACCGCCTCGACGGGGTCGACCACGCGGTCGGCGACCGCCTCGACCGCCGCCCGCTGCTCCTCGGTCGGCGCCGTACCGAGGTGCGCGACGATCATCGCGTCCGGGTACCTGTCCCGAGCGGCGCGCGCGGCGGCGACGTTGCGCTCGGGGTCGTCGCTCGCGACCAGCACGACCGCCGCCGAGTCCGGATACGTCGCGGGGTCGGAGGGGTCGGCCTCGACGGTGGCGACGTTGCGGTCGCGCAGCGTCGACACCCAGCCGGTGTCGTCCGTGATCGCCACAAGGTCGTCGCGGTCGCCGCGCTCCTCGCGGGCGCGCTCGACGAGCGCGTTCCCGACCGCGCTACAGCCGAGCAGCAGGCGCCGGGTCATACCGGCGCGAGGGGATCGCGAGGCAAAACGCTGCCGTCGGCGCGGCGCGGGGCCGCTCCCGGGCCGAGCGGGCGCCGATGCCGAGTCACTCCGGGTCCTCCCCGTCGCGGAGCGCGCCGTTCGCCGCCGCGGCGACGTCGACCGCCGCGCGGTTCTCGGCCACGTCGTGGACCCGGACGATGTCGGCGCCGCGGTCGGCCGCGAGCGCGGTGCCGGCGACCGTCGCGTGCTCGCGGTCGTCGGCGTCGCGCCCGACCGCGCCGTACAGCGACTTGTGGGAGTGGCCGACGAGGACCGGGCAGCCGAGCGCCGCGAACTCGCCGCAGCGCGCGAGCAGCTCGAAGTTCTCCGCGGGCGACTTCCCGAAGCCGATCCCGGGGTCGACAATGACGCGGTCGCGGTCGATGCCCGCCGTGTCGGCCAGCGCGAGGCGCTCGCGCAGCGCGTCGACGACCTCGCCGACCACGTCGTCGTACTCGGGGTCGGCGTCCGGGTCGACCGGCGCGTCGAGGCTGTGCATCACGATCACCGGGCAGTCGGCGTCGGCGACGACCGACCGCATCGCCGGGTCCTCCAGCCCCGTCACGTCGTTGATGATGTCCGCGCCCGCCTCCAGCGCCGCCCGCGCGACCGCCGGCTTGCGCGTGTCGACCGAGACGAGCACGTCCCCGGACCCGACCGCGGGCACCGACTGGATCGCCTCGATCGTCGGGACGACGCGCTCGATCTCCTCGTCCGCCGGGACCGGGTCCGCGCCCGGACGGGTCGACTCGCCGCCGACGTCGACGATGTCGACCCCGGCGTCGACCATCCGCTCGACGCCCGCGACCGCGTCGTCGAGGTCGGCGTGGCGCCCCCCGTCGTGGAAGGAGTCCGGCGTGACGTTGAGCACGCCCATCACGGCGGTCCGGTCGCTCCACGGGAACTCCGGGGCGGACTCGTCGTCCGCGGACGCCGACCTACCGTCCGGCGCGTCGATCCCGACCGACGCGGCGATGTCGGTCGCCACGCCGCCGAGCCCGCCGCCGTCGCTCGCGGCGAGCCGGTCGACGAGCGCGCGGAGCTCGGCGACCGTTCCCGCGACGGTGACGGGGACGTGCTCGCCGCCGGCCCCCCGGTCCTCGTTCGCGCCGAGCCCCCCGAGCGCCGCGTCGCCGCCGACGATCCGCGCCGCGGCCGCGACGCGCTCGGCCCGATCGCCTCGTAGCCGGAGCGTGAGGGTGCGGTGGTCGACGCCATCCCGGTGCGCCGCGATCCCGTCTGGTTGAACGCCGGCCGTGTCGAGCGCGTGGGCCGCGCCGTCGACGCCGCGGACCGTCCGCTCGCGGACCGTTCGCATCCGCGCCGCCCGGGCCTCGGCGACGGCGAACAGCGAGCCGACGAGCAGCACGCAGTCGCCCGCCTCGGCGCGGTCGACCGCCGCCGCGAGCGCGTCCGCCACGTCGTCGCCGGCGGTCACGCGGTCGACGCCGGCGGAGCGCAGCGCCGCCGCGAGGACCGCGGGGTCCTCGGCGCGGTCGATGGCGGGCCGGCAGGTGACCGCCGTCGCCGCGTCCGGGAGCGCCGCAGCCGTCTCGGCGTGGTCCTTGTCGTGCATCGCCGCGTACACGAGGTGGAGGTCGTCGTAGTCGTACTCGGCGAGCGTCGCGGCGAGCGTGCGGGCGGCCGCGGGGTTGTGCGCGCCGTCGAGGACGGTCAGCGGCGCGGTGTCGACCACCTCGAACCGGCCGGGCCACGTCGCCCGCGCGAGGCCGTCGCGCACGTCGCGGTCGTCGAGGTCGGTTCGCAACGCTGCCGCGGTCCGGTCCGCGAGCGCGACGGCGACGGCCGCGTTCGTCGCCTGATGGCGCCCGACGAGCGGGATTCGGTAGGTGCCCTCGCGCTCGCCGGCGAGCGCGACCTCGGCGTCGGTGGCGCTGACGCGACCCTCGTAGCTCGCCGCGAACGCCGGCGGGTCGTCGGGTTCGGCATCGCTATCGGTGAGGTCGGCGCCCTCGTCGCGCTCGTCGGGTTCAGCGTCCTCGTCGCTATCGTCGGCTTCGGCGTCCTCGTCGCTATCGTCGGCTTCGGCGTCCTCGTCGCTATCGTCGGCTTCGGCGTCCTCGTCGCTATCATCGGGACCGGCCGCCTCCGACGCGCCGTCACCGACCACTCGCGTCACCGGCGCGCCCGCCTCGCCGGCGACCTCGCGGACCACGTCGAGCGCTTCGCCCTCACAGGCGGTGACGAGCGGCGCGTCGGGGTGGGCGATCCGAGCCTTCGTCCGGGCGATCTCGGCGATCGTGTCGCCCAGCACGTCGGTGTGTTCGAGCGAGACGTTCGTCACGGCGGTCGCGACGGGGTCGACCGCGCTGGTCGCGTCGTACTCGCCGCCGAGGCCGACCTCCAGGACGGCCACGTCCACGTCGCGCCGCGCGAACTCGCGGACGGCCATCGCCGTGACGACCTCGAAGAAGGTGAGCGGCTCGCCGGCGGCCGCCCGGTCGATCAGCCACGGGCGCACCGCCTCGACGAAGTCGGCGATCGCCGACTCGGTCATCTGCCGGCCGTCGACGCGGACCCGCTCGGCGAGCGCGGAGAGGTGCGGCGAGGTGTACAGCCCCACCGACAGCCCCGCCTCCCGGAGGACCGACTCGGTCAGCCGCGCCGCGCTGCCCTTCCCGTTCGAGCCGGCGATCTGGACGAACGGAACGTCCGCCTGCGGGTCCCCGAGGTGCGCGAGCAGCGCCTCCACCCGATCCGTGCCGGGCTTGACCGAGAAGCGGCGGAGGTCGAAGAGGAACGCCGCCGCCTCGTGGTAGTGCATGTCCCGTGAGTCGGCGGCGCGTCGCTTAGACGTAACGGACCTGACCGGGAGGGCGGGCGCGGTGACCACGACCGCGCCGGAGGGGCCGACACCCCTGCGTCGACCGAAAAGTAACCCTTACGCGCGCGGCGGCCGCAGTCGATCGCATGGACGAGACAGCGACCGCCGACGCCGCCGCGGGAACGGCCGCCGACGGGGCCGCGGCCGACCCCGTCGTCGCCGGCGAGGGGGTCCGGAAGGAGTACGGCGAGGTCGTCGCGCTCGACGGGGTCGACCTCGACGTCGCGGCCGGCGAGGTGTTCGGGCTCATCGGACCGAACGGCGCCGGGAAGACGACGCTGGTGCGCGCGCTCACGGGGACCACCGAGGCCGAGGGCGACCTGCGCGTCTTCGGCGAGGCGCCGGCGGCGGTCGACCCGGCCCGGATCGGGCTGCTGCCGCAGTCGTTCGACCCGCCCGCGCGGCTCACGGCTCGGGAGCTGGTCGACTACTACGGCGGGCTGTACGACGCGGCCCGCGACACCGAGTCCGTCCTCGGCGACGTGGGGATGGCGGACGACGCCGACGCCTGGTACGAGACGCTCTCCGGGGGCCAGCAGCGGCGCACCTGCGTCGCGACCGCCGTCGTCAACGACCCCGACCTCCTCTTCCTCGACGAGCCGACGACGGGGATCGACCCGGCCGGCCGCCGGGCGATCCACCGCCTGATCGAGCGGCTCGCGGCCGGCGGGACGACCGTCTTCCTCACGAGCCACGCGATGGACGAGGTCGAGCGGCTCGCCGACCGGGTCGCGCTGCTCCGCGACGGGCGGGTCGTCGCGAGCGGAGCCCCCGACCGACTGGTCGCCGAGCACGGCGGCGCGCCCCGCCTCGACGCCGACACCGCGACGGCGACGGGCGAGGAGACCGTCGAGCGCGTCGCGGCCGGCGTCCGCGAGCGCCTCGGGGACGACCCGACCGTCGAGGCGACCGACGGCGGGCTCCGGGTGCGCGGCGTCCGCCCGGAGGCGATCGGGGACGCGGTCGACGCGCTCGACGCGGCCGGCGTCGCGTTCGACTCGCTCTCGTGGTCCGAGCCGTCGCTGGAGGACGTGTACCTGCGGCTCACCGGCGAGGAGTACGCGCGGCGGGGCGGCGCGGCGGAGGCGACCGAGGCCGTCACCGACGGAGGGGAGCGATGAGCCGCCTCGGGCGGGTCCGGACGGAGGCGGTCGCGGCGGCGCGCTCGTTCACGCGCCGCCGGACGGCGGTGTTCTTCACCTTCTTCTTCCCGGTCATCCTCGTCGTCATCTTCGGCGCGCTGGTGCGGACCCAGCCGACCGGCGGCGGCCTCTTCGCCGAGCCCGCGGGCTACTACATCCCCGGCTACCTCGCGGTCGTCGTCCTGTTCACGCCGCTGTCGCGCGTCGGGTCCGAGATCGCGCGCCACCGCGACGGCGGGCGGTTCGAGAAGCTCGCGACGACGCCCCTCTCCCGCGCCGAGTGGCTGCTCGCGCACACGCTGGTCAACGTCGGGATCATCGGCGCCGCGAGCCTGCTCATCCTCGGGCTCGTGCTGGCGGTGACCGACGCGACGCTCATCCTCTCGCCCGCGCTGGCCGTCCTGCCGGTCTTCGTCGCGGTCGCGGTCGCGCTGTTCTGCGGGCTCGGAGCCGTCCTCGGCGCGCTCGCCGACTCGCAGGACGGCGTGATCGCCGCGAGCAACACGGTCGCGCTCCCGCTCCTCTTCCTCTCCGAGACGTTCGTCACCCCGTCGCTGCTGCCGGCGTGGTTCCGGCCCGCGGTCGCGGCCTCGCCGCTGACGTACTTCGCGCGGGGGACCCGGGCGATCACCTTCGAGGGCGGCGCGTGGACCGGCGACCTGCTGGTGTTGACCGCGCTCGCGGCCGTCTTCCTCGCGGTCGGCGCGTACGCGGTCCCGCGGACCGAGTGAGGGCTCGCCTCCGAGGCGGCGTCGGCGCCGCGGTTCGGAACCGTTCATTTATGGTCACAGCCCGCGCATCCGTGAACCGAGAGGAAGGCCGTTGACCACCGTTCACTTCACCTGTCCGGACTGCGACCAGACTATCGAGGTCAACGACGCGATGCGAAAGACGATCCTCGACACCGGCTGCCCGGTGTGTACCGCGGCCGCGGCCGAGGAGCACTTCGCCGTGACCTGTGAGTAGCCGCCGCTGGGCCCCTGCGATCGACACTCGTTGACACATCGCGTCCGCTTACTGTGCCTTTTTGCGTCGACCGCGACAACCGTTCGGCGATGACGCCCGAACTCGACGAGATCGACCTGGGAACCGTGCCGCTCGGCCGAACCGGCCTGCGGACGAGCGAGCTCCAGTTCGGCACGTGGCGGTTCGGCCGCGTGACCGAGGCGGGGAACGTAGAGATCGACGAGGAGCGCGCCCACGAGCTGCTCGACGCCTACGAGGCGGCCGGCGGACGGTACATCGACACTGCCGACGTGTACGGCGGCGGCGACTGCGAGCGCTGGATCGGCGACTGGCTCGCCGAGCGGGACCGGGAGCGCTACACGATCGCGTCGAAGGTGTACTGGCAGATCCGCGACGGCGACCCGAACAGCCGCGGGACGAACCGCAAGAACGTCCGCCACCGCGTCGACGCCCTCCTCGACCGGCTCGACACCGACTACATCGATGTCCTCTACATCCACCGCTGGGACGACGAGACGCCGGCCCGCGAGCTGATGAAGACGCTCAACGGGCTCGTCGAGTCCGGCAAGGTCCACTACCTCGGCGCCTCCACGCTCCGCCCGAACGCCTGGAAGGTCGCCCGCGCCAACGCGATCGCCCGCAGCGAGGGGTGGGAGCCGTTCACGGTGCTCCAGCCGCGGTACAACCTCGTCGACCGCGAGATCGAGGGGGACTACCTCGAGTTCGCGCGCCAGCAGAATCTCGCCGTCTCCCCGTGGAGCCCGCTCGGGCAGGGCTTCCTGACGGGGAAGTACGACCGCGACGCGGACCTCCCCGACGACTCGAAGGCCGCCGAGTCGAGCCGCTTCCAGGAGGCGTACCTCACCGAGGAGAACTTCGACGTCCACGACGAGCTGGACGCGGTCGCCGACGAGGTCGGCGCGTCGCCCGCGCAGACAGCGCTCGCGTGGCTCGCCCACCGGGACGGCGTCACCGCGCCGATCGCCGGCGCGCGGACGGTCGACCAGCTGCGCGAGAACCTCGCGGCGGCGACGATCGACCTGTCGGACGAGCAGGTTGACCGCCTGACGGCGGCGAAGCCCGGCCCGTACGACGAATTATAAGACGATCGCGCGGCCTACCGCTCCGCGCAGTAGTCGACGAAGTTCCGCAGGATCGTCAGCCCCGTCTCGCCGCTCTTCTCGGGGTGGAACTGCGTGCCGAACACGTTGCCGGCCTCGTTGGCGACGACCGCAGGGAAGTCGACCCCGTAGTCGGCGGTGGCGACGACCGCGTCCGGGTCGTCCGGCGCGGCGTAGTAGGAGTGGACGAAGTAGGCGTGCTCGCCCGCGACCCCGTCGACGATCGGGTGGTCGCGCTCGATGTCGAGCTCGTTCCAGCCCATGTGCGGCACCTTCCGGTCGACCTCGAACCGGACGTTGGTGCCGGGGACCAAATCGAGGCCGGTCACTTCGCCTTCGCCCTCGTGGTCGGCCTCCTCGCTCGTCGTGAGCAGCATCTGCATCCCGAGACAGATCCCGAAGAGGGGGCGGCCCGCCGCGGCGTGGTCGGTCAGCGCCTCGCGCAGCGGACCGGCGTTCTCCATCCCCTCGCGGAACGCGCCGACGCCCGGGAGGACGACGCCGTCGGCCGCGGCGAACGCCTCGGGATCGTCGGTGATCTCGACGGTCGCGCCCGCGCGCTCCAACCCCCGGGTCGCCGACCGGAGGTTCCCGAGCCCGTAGTCCACGAGCGCGACGGACACGTCGCGGTCCGGTGGAGATTCGTCCATGGTTCCGGTTCGCGACCGCGGTGGAAGTCAGTTTCCATCCGTGAGGCGTTGCATAGCGGTACGTAGCCGTACGTATATTTGAACAGCAACACTTTTGATAGAACAGTAAAACCCACACACGTACTCCTCATGGAGCGACGACGCCAATTCCTCAAGATCGCGGGTGCGGCAAGCATCGTTGGACTGGCCGGCTGTAGCGGCGGCGGCGACGGGTCGGACGGCTCCGACGGCATGAACGGCTCTGACGGGTCGGACGGCTCCGACGGGTCGGACAGCGAACCGGAGATGACGTTCGGCGGCGACAGCACGATCGACTTCGGCATCTCGCCGTCCGTCCCGCAGGAGGACCTCAACGTACAGTACTCCCCGCTCGAAGAGCACATCGGGAGCTACCTCCGGGAGAACTACGATGTCCCCAGCGACCTCAGCGTTGAGGGGACCATCGGAAGCAACTACAGCGCCATCATCCAGTCTCTCGGCCAGGGGACGCTGGACATCGCCGAGACCGGGCCGTTCGCGGCCGCCCTCGGCGTGAAGACCGGCAACGCGGAGGTCATCCTCCAGCGGTACGGCTACGGCGGCTGGACGTACAAGAGCATCATTGCGACGCCGAACGACAGCGACATCACCGAGCTGTCCGACCTCTCCGGGAAGACCGTCGCGTTCTCCGACCGGCTCTCCACCAGCGGCGCACTGTACCCGCTGTACAGCATGTCGAGCCAGGGGGACCTCGACGTCGGCGAGCTCCCCGAGGGCAACGGCTCGCAGGCCGAGTTCGACGCCCGCTTCGCCGGCGGCCACGTCGGCTCGTACACCCTCCTCGAACAGGGCCAGGTCGACGCGGCCGCGATGGGCGGCTTCGTCCGCGACACGAAGACCGGCCCCACGCCAGACGAGTGGCAGGAGGTCGCGACTACCCTCCACGAGGACGAGGGGCTCCCGCGCGCACCGATCGTGGTCTCGCCCGAGCTCGACGACGACGTGAAAAGCGCCATCCAGGAGGCGTTCCTGGAGGGCCCGGACAGCATCTACTACGGCGCGGACAGCGAGGACGGCACCGAAGACGACCTCTGGTTCAGCCGCGTCCGCGGGGCGACCCAGGACGACTACCAGTCCGTCATCGATGTCGCCGACGAGCTCGGCGTCGGAACCGACATCTTCAATCAGTAGATCCCTCACAGTCCCCCAACTTCGGATCGTTTTTCACACGATCGGTCTGTTTTTGGACAAACTCACACCTCATGCCAACGATCGAATTCGAAAACGTCAGTAAAATATACGACGAGGACACAGTCGCCCTCGACGACGTGTCGTTCACCATCGACGAGGGGGAGTTCGTCATTCTGCTCGGTCCCTCCGGTGCCGGCAAGTCGACGATGTTGCGGGTGTTGAACGGGCTCACGGAACCCACCGAGGGGTCCGTTCGCATCGGCGGCGAAGAGCTTCAAGGGAACCGCAGCGGGGTCGGGATGGTGTTCCAGGAACACTACCTCATCGAGAGCAAGACCGCGTTCGGCAACGCGCTATCCGGGGCGCTCTCGCGGAACGGGCTCCTCCGGAGCGCCCTCGGGATGCACGACGACGCGGACAAGCGGACCGCCCTGGAGGCACTCCAGACCGTCGGCCTCCTCGACGAGGCTGGGCAGCGCGCCGAGTCGATGAGCGGGGGACAGAAACAGCGCGTCGGGATCGCCCGCGCGCTCGTCCAGAACCCCGAGATCGTCCTCGCCGACGAGCCGGTCGCCAGCCTCGACCCGAAGGCGGCCCGCGACGTGATGCGCTACCTCAAGAAGGCGGCGACCGAGCAGGACCTCACCACGATCACCAGCCTCCACCAGGTGAACATCGCGCGCGAGTTCGGGGACCGGTTCCTCGGGATCCGCGGCGGCGAGGTGATCTTCGACGGCGACGCCGACGACCTCACCATGGACGAGATGGACCGGATCTACTACGGCGAAGCCCAAGGCGGCAAGACGGTTCCGACCGGAACGAGCGGCGACGAACTCGGCGGGAGCGACGCCGACGTCGACGCCGCCGCCGACGGGGGTGAGCGGGCGTGAGCTCGCCAGACTCGGCGATCGACGACCAGTTCCGCGCGCTCGAACGGCTCCGCCGACTCAAATACCTCCTGTGGGCCGGGCTGCTCGCGGCCGTTCTCGGCGTCACCTACTGGGGTCTCGGCTTCATCGGGTTCCAGCCCAACGTCGTCGCCGGGCGGCTCCCGGGGATGTACGAGTTCATCTCGACCGGCTTCTTCCCGCCGGACTTCCAGAACTTCACGATCTACACCAAAGACCAGGGGATCAGCGGGCTACAAGCGATCCCCGCGAGCTTCGGCGACGGCGGCGCCCACATCATCGAGAGCTTCCAGTCGTCGCGGCAGTCGCTGGTGAAGGCGAGCCTCGTGACGCTCCTGCTCGGCATCATGGGCACCGTGTTCGCCTTCCCGTTCGCGCTCGTCCTCGGGGTCCTCGGGAGCGAGCGCGTCACGCCGTTCCCGTTCAACTTCATCTTCCGGGGTACCCTCAGCGGGATCCGCGCCATCCCCGCCATCGTCTGGATTTTCCTGTACATCCCCATCGGCCCACCGGGACAGGTGACAGCGGTGCTCGCGATCGCGACCGACAGCATCGGGAACCTCGGCCGCCTGTTCACCGACGACCTCGAAGAGATCGAGGAGGGGCCGATCGAGGCGATCCGGTCGACCGGTGCGTCGGGCACCCAGACCGTGAGCTTCGGGATGTTGAGTCAGGTCTCCCGCTCCTTCATCGCGTGGACGCTGTACATCTTAGAGATCAACACCCGGATCGCGATCTCGCTCGGCGTCGTCGGCGCTGGCGGGCTCGGACTGATGATCCGGAACAGTCAGGACCTCTTCGAGTTCCAGCAGACCGCCGCGGGGCTGGTGATGGTGTTCATCGTCGTCCTCGGCATCGAACTCATCTCCTCGCGCATCCGCGCCCGGCTCCGGCCGGGCGAGCACGAGGGGAAGGGGCTCATCGAAGCGATCCGCGGCCTGTTCGACCCGAAGAAGTGGCTCGGCGTCGGCGACCGCCGCGACTGAGCCGACTCAGAACTCGCCGAGCCGCGACTGGCCGTCGCCGCCGTTTTCTCCCCGGTCGCTGACGCCGCTCAGTTCGGCCGCCCGGGCGATCGTCTCGAAGAAGCCGTCGCGCTGACTCCGGTCGTACAGCGTCGCTGCGGGGTGGACGGATAACAGTACGCGCCGCGACACGCCGGCGAGCCGCGCGTCGACCACGTCGCCGGACTCGCCGGTGATCGCGACCGAGCGGTCGAGGAGGTGTTCGCTCGGCACCTTCCCGAGCGTCACGATCAGCTCCGGGTCGAGTCGGTCGATCTCGCCTTCGAGGTACCCGCGGCAGTTCGCCAGCTCCTCGGTCGTCGGGTCGCGGTTGTCCGGCGGTCGGCAGCGCACGCAGTTCGTGATCCGCACGTCGGCGCGGGCGAGCCCCGCGTCGCGCAGCGCCTCGTCGAGCACGTCGCCGGACCGCCCCACGAACGGCTCGCCCGCCTCGTCCTCGGTCGCGCCCGGCCCCTCGCCGACGAACAGCAGGTCCGCGTTCGTCGGGCCGACGCCGTCGACGATCCGGCTCCGCGACTCCACCAGCGCCGGGCACCGCTCGCAGGATGGCACTCGGAGGTCCTCGTCGAGCGCGGAGCCGTCGCCGCCGTGTTCGCTCATGCCCACGCCTCCGGGCGCGGTCGTCTAAGTAGCGTCGGTCGAACGGGCCGCACGCCGAGCCCCGCCTACTCGGCCGTCGCCGCCTCACGGTGCGCGCTCGCGGCGAGCGCCGCGATCCGGAGGGGCTCACAGCGCCGGAAGCCGTCGCGAGTGAGTCCCCGGATCGCCGCGGCGGCGCGCTCCGGTTCGATACCGACCGCGCGGACGAATCGGGGCCGATCCGAGTCCGGGTCGCCGACCGGAACGCGGGGCGGAAGCGACCGGTACGCGGCGAGCCGGTCGGCGAGGGCCTCGCCGTCGAACGCGTCCCGGAGCGCCGGTTCGAGCCCGGGGCTCGCCTCGTAGCTCACGGCGTAGACCGGGCGGTCGAGCGTCTCGGCGAGTTCGTCGAGGTCGAGGAGGTTGAACCACGCGGGCGCGACCCCCGCACAGACCACGTGGCGGACATCCTCGCGGGCGAGCGTGCGCCAGCAGTCGATCACCGCGTCGGTCGCGTCGGTGCCGCCGACGGTACACCGCGCGAACGCGAAGCCGTCGGGGGTCCCGTCGGCCCGAACGACGACGCCGGCCGCGTGGCTCGCGTCGCGGGCGTCAGAGAAAGCGACGCCGAGCGCGCGGCTCGGCGTGGTCACTCACGCGTCCTCGGACTTTATCTCCTGGAGCCGGTCGAGAAGCTCGTCGTTCGAGGCGCCGGGTTCGTAGTCCACGGACCCTTGGTGGGTCTCCTGGGCAGCCCGGACGCCGTCGTCGTCGTCGAAGTCCGCGTCCAGGTCCTGATTCTCCTGTTCGGACTCGTCGTAGCTGCCGAAGCCCATTTGTGTGTGACACTAACAGGGGGTAAGTGATAAATCCACGGCCGTCAGCGGACCCGAGGGGCTCGCTGGGGTGCGACTGTACGCTTTTGTCGCTCCGCGAGCGAGTGGAGGCATGGAGCCGATCACCGTCACCGCGGACGCGGAGGAGTTCACCTGTAACGCGTACCTCGTCGTCGGGGACGAGACGACGCTCGTCGACGCGGGAACGATGCCCGGCGTCGAGGACGCCGTCGCCGACGCCCTCGCCGACGCCGGCGTCGACGGCCTCGACCGCGTCGTGATCACGCACCAGCACCGCGACCACGTGGGCGAGCTCGGCGCGGTGGTCGAGCGCTTCGACGCGGAAGTGCTCGCGTACGCCGATCACCCGCTCCGGGACGCCGCGCTCGGGGACGGCGACGAGGTGGTGGTCGGCGACGAGTCCTGCGAGGTCGTCTACACTCCCGGACACGCCGACGACCACGTCTCGCTCGTCGGCGCGGAGCGGCTCTACTCGGGCGACGTAGTGGTGTACAACGACGGCGCCTTCGACGACGGCTCGTTCGGCCGGACCGACATGGTCGGCCAGTCGCGCGAGCGCCTGATCGGGAGTCTCCGCGAGATCCTCGACCGGCTGCCCGACTCCACGGGGGCGATGTTCCCCGGCCACGGCGACGTCTACCGCGCCGTCGACGGCCCGGACACCCTCCGCGAGGTGATCGAGCGCGCGACGGAGCGCGCCGAGCGCCGCGAGCCGAAATACCCCGACGGGTGAGCGGGAGCCGGGTTTAAATTCGAGTGACGGCGAGACCGACCACCGACTTCGGCGCGCGCCTCCAAGCGGCCGCCCTCGGCGGCCGCGAGGAGCGCGTGCGAGGGACGCGGTGAGAGAGGGGTGACCGAAGGGAGCCCCGAGCGAACCGCGAGGCTGGGGCGGAGCGAGGCACGCGCGCGGCTGGCGGTCAGGAGGAGAGTCCGCGAGAAGGGCCGTGAACGACCCGGAAACGGCCGGGTTACGCCGCGCGGCGCTCGGTCGCCTTCGGGCGGAGCTTGGTGTAGCCGCACTTGCGGCAGCGCTCGGCCTCGGAGGCGTTGCGGGCGTTACAGCGCATACAGATCTGTCGGTCGAGCATGCGACGTTCGGCGGCGTCGAAACTGGCCATACAGCTACTGTGCGGGCGGTGCTGTAAAAGGTTGCGAGACGTCGCGACGGTCGCGGGAGGAGAGGCTAGTCGGCGAAAGTCCTGGTCAGGCGCCCGCTTCCGAGAGGGCGGCCTCGATGTCCTCGCGCTGCGTGACGCCGACGAAGCGGTCGACGACGCCGTCGTCGTTCTCGACGATGAGCGTCGGGAGCGAGCGGACCTGGTACTGGTTCGCGACGTCCTGCTCCTCGTCGACGTCGACCTTCTGGAGCTCGAACGCGTCGCCGAGGTCTTCCTGGATCTCCTCCAGGATGGGGTCTTGGGTCTTACACGGGCCGCACCACTCGGCGTGGAAATCCAGCAGTCGAACGGTCATAGTCGCGGTCAACTACCGCCGGGCCGCGCATAAGGGTTTCCCACTTGTGCGTGCGCGCGCTCGGCGGCGGCTCGACCGGGCGACGGCGCGACGGTGGCGCGAACACGGTCCGAACGACGAACGAAACGTTTAGAACGCGTCGCCGTCCAGAAGCGGACATGAGTGGTTCCAACTCCGGCGGGCTGATGTCCAGTGCGGGACTGGTCCGCTACTTCGAGAACGAGGACCGGAACGCCATCGCGATCGACCCCAAGACGGTCCTCGCGTTCTGCGTCCTCTTCGGCGTGTTCGTCCAGATCCTCTCGCTGACGGTCGCGTAACGGCCTCGCCGTTCCCGTTCTGCCGACGCACCGATCCCGAGTCGACCGGTCGCGTAGCGCGCCCTTTTTCCACGCGCCCGCCCCAGCGATACGTATGAAAGCAGGCGTCATCGCCGTCCAGGGCGACGTGGCCGAACACGCCGCCGCCGTCCGCAACGCCGCGGCCGCCCACGACGAGTCCGCGGAGGTCGTCGAGATCCGAGAGTCGGGGGTCGTGCCCGACTGCGACGTCCTCCTGATGCCGGGCGGGGAGTCGACGACCATCTCGCGGCTGATCCACCGCGAGGGGATCGCCGCGGAGATACGGGACCACGCCGCGGCCGGGAAGCCGATCCTCGCCACCTGCGCCGGACTGATCGTCTGCTCGACCGACGCGAAGGACGACCGGGTCGAGCCGCTGGGGCTGGTCGACGTCTCCGTCGACCGCAACGCGTTCGGCCGGCAGAAGGACTCCTTCGAGGCGAAGGTCCCGGTGACCGGCCTCGACGACCCCTTCCACGCCGTGTTCATCCGCGCGCCGGCCATCGACGACGTGGGCGACGGCGTCGAGACGCTCGCGACCGTCGACGGGCGCCCGGTCGCGGTGCGCGACGGGCCGGTCGTGGCCACCGCGTTCCACCCGGAGCTCACCGACGACCCGCGGATCCACGACCTCGCCTTCTTCCCCGAGCGGGAGGTGGTCGCGTGAGCGATCCGGCCGAGGGCGAAGCGAGCGCGGACGAGCCGCCCGAGGCCGTCCTCGACGAGCTGTTCGCCACCATCGAGTCGCGCAAGGAGGAGCTCCCGGAGGGGTCGTACACCGCGTCCCTGTTCACCCACGAGAAGGGAGAGAACGCGGTCTTAGAGAAGGTCGGCGAGGAGACGACGGAGGCCATCCTCGCGGCGAAGGACGACGACCGCGAGGAGCTCACCGCGGAGAGCGCCGACCTCGTCTACCACCTGCTCGTGTTGTTCGCGATGAAGGACCTCGACGTCGACGACTTACGCGCTGAGCTCCGCGAGCGGTTCTGAGTCCCCGCGGCGGTCGACGCCTACCGCTCCCGTTCGAGTTCGCGGTCGATTTCGTCGACCTCCTCGGTCTCCAACTCCTCGCCGATGCGCCGCTCGAACTCCGCCTCGCTGATCTGTCCCTCGACGTACTGCTTCCGGAGGCGGTCCTGGCGGCTGCTCCCGGCGTCGACCGAGGTCGACGAGGCGGACTCCGAGCCGATCGAGTCGAGCGACGGCGAGCCGCCGTCGCCGAGTAGCCACGAGCCGGCCTTGTAGGCGACGTAAACGAGCCCCGCCAGCACCGCGAGCGAGACGACCCCGGAGACGATCGTCCAGACGAGGCTCACGAGCGCGGAGACCACGCTGACGACGATACCGACCCCGATCAACACCGCGATCGCGATCGCCGCGTAGTAGAGGGCCTGCTTCCCGTCCATACCCCGGAATCGGGCTGCCGGCCGCAAATACCTTCTCCCGGAGACGGCGTCGCGCGGTTCGGTCCGTGCCCCCGGACTTTTGTCCGTGGCGCCGAACGTCAGACGGTGAGACCGCCGTGCGCGACGCCGCCCCGCCCGAATCCGACGCGCGGACGGAAGCGACCCGCAGAGCGATGCTTCGGCGGAGCGGGGCGCTCGCGGTCGGTGCGGTCGCGGCGACGGGGTCGGCCGCCCTCGCCGGTTGCGCCGGGCGCGGGAGCGGCGATGCCGGCGGAAACGACGGCTACGCCGCGGGGGCCGGCGCGGCCGCCGGTAGGGGGGACCCTCCGCTCGTCGCGCACCGTGGCTTCGCGGCCGAACACCCGGAGAACACGGTCGCGGCTATCGAGGCGGCGACGGCCGTCGTCGACCGGGTCGAGCTCGACGTGCGCCGCTGCGGCACGGGCGAGCTCGTCGCCTTCCATGACGCGACGCTGGGGCGGGTGACGGACGCGACCGGTCGCGTCGGCCGGACCCCGGCGGGGCGGCTCGCCGAGCTCTCCGTCGAGGGGTCGGGAGAACCGGTGCCGACGCTCGCCGCGGCGCTCGACGCCGTGCCGTCGGACGCGTGGGTCCTGCTCGACCTGAAGGAGCGCGGCGTGGCGGCCGACGCGGTCGCGGCCGGCGCGGAACGCGACCACGGGCTCGCCGTCGCCGCCGACGACCCCGCGGCCATCGAGGCCGCGAACGCGGCCGACCCGACGGTCCCGGCCGTCTACGGGGCCCGGGAGTCGGTCCCAGCGCGGCCGCTCAGGCCGCTGATCCCGGGGAGCCGAGCGGGGGTCGGACTGCCGAGGTGGGCGTATCCGCCGCAGGACGTGGCGGGGATCGTCGAGACGGCGACGGCACTGGGCTGTGCGGCGGTGTCGCCGCGGTACGAGCTGTGCCTCCGGACGGATATCGTCTCGCGGGCCGCGACCGCCGGGCTGCGGGTGCTGCCGTGGACGGTCGCCTCGGCCCGGGAGTACGGCGCGGTGGCGTCGGTCGACGGCGTCGGCGCCGTCGTCTCGGACGTCTCGCTGGGACGCCGGGAGCCGTGACAACCGAGACGAACGAGCGGCTCGCGGGCGGCAGAAGTGTTATTCGTGCGGCTCACGTCGCCCGAGGAAATGGATCGGGACGCCGACGCCGGCGACGGTGCGAGGGGGAGCGGGCCGGACGAGGCGCCCGGCGGGGCGCCCGCGAGCCGCGTCGACCGCCGGACCGTCCTCGGCGCGCTCGCGGGCGCCGGGAGCGCCGCGGTCGCGGGCTGTTCCGGCCCTGAGCCGGACGACGCGTCGACGACCGATCTCGACGCGGACCGGCTCGACGAACTCGCGGCGCGGTTCGCGCCGACGCTGTACTTCGACAGCGCCGAGCCGTGGTACCCGACCGACCCGCGACCGTACGCGAGCGAGGCGGACGGCGAGACGGTCGTCGACGGCTTCGCCGCGTTCGACGGCTACCACGAGCGGTACGACGAGGCGGGCGAGCCGCCAGACCCGACCGTCTTCTACAACGGGATGCGCTACGAGGACTCCCCGCTGGCGGTCGTCCAGTTCTGGCTCTACTCCGCGTTCGACCAGTTCACCGCGAACTTCCACTGGCACGACTGGGAGGTGCTCCACGTCTTCGTCGACCTCGACTCGGGCGACCCGCAGCTGTACGTCGCCAGCTCGCACTCGCGGAGCGTGCCCAACAACGAGTTCCTCGACCCCGACCCCGAGGTCGTCCCGCGGATCCTCCCCGAGCTCGGCTCGCACTCCAGCACGCTCTCGATCAACGAGATCCCGGACGGCTTCCGGCGCGTCGGCGAGGAGGGCCTGCTCGCCGACATCACCAACACGACGATCGACACGGTCGAGGACCTGCTCGGGATTCCGATCGCCTACGGTCTGCCCCGCGACGAGGGGGCCCGACTGCCGTTCGTCGTCCCCGAGTACGAAGGGGAGCCGATCTACGACCACCCTGACCTCCCGTCGGTCTCGGAGTCCTCGCTGGTCGACGGCGCGCTGACGGTCCGGTCGCTCGACGCGCTGCGCTCGCCGCCGACCGACCTGCCGCTCCGGGAGACGGGGATCGCCTTCCGACACGGCGAGCGCCCCGACGACGGCGACGACGCTGCGCTCGCCGCCGAGGCCGCCAAGTCCGTCGTCGAGTACGAGCTGGTGGAGAGCGCCGAGCTGGAGGACATCGACGCGTTCACCGGCCCGCAGCTCAGCTTCGAGTTCGCCGTGCCCGAGGCCGTCGAGGACGCGGTCGCGAGCCACATCACGACCACCGGCGTCCCGTGGGAGCAGCCGCGCTACGAGAACCCCGCGCTCGACGTCACTGCGGGGAACCACCGGTCCGAGATGGCGGACCGGTACGACGCGATCGCCGACGACCCGTCGTTCGGCGACGAGGCCGCCAGGGGGCTCGACGCCGTCGTCGCGCGCGTCACGCGGGCGACCGAGAGCGACGAGGCGCCCGACGGCGAGGGGTTGACCACGACCGAGTCGAGCGTCGAGTCGTTCGCGCTGATCGAGAGCGACCCGGAAGCGGTGCCGACGTTCGCCGGCGGCATCGCGGTCGCGAACGGCGTCCCCGAGGGCGATCACCGCTTCACGGTCAACGGCGCCGGGCGGGCGCCCCACAGCGAGCGGCTGACCGTCGCGGCCGACGAGGCCGTGACGACCGCCGGCGTCGACGGCGAGATTCCGCTCGTCGCCCGCGAGAACGCCCGGAAGGTCGAGCTGTCGGACGCGGAGAGCGAGGTCGACCTGACCCGGACCGCGATCGAGGACGACTTCGCCGGGCGGATCTACGACTCCGCGATCGAGGGGAGCGACGCCGCCTACGTCCACGCCGGCGGCGCGTACACGACGGAGGTCCGCGACGCCGACGACGAGGTCGGCGCGTACCGCGTCAACCCGGACCGGCCGGGGACGGGAGACGACGGCGACGAGGGAGACGGTCCGGGCGCCGGCGACGACGCGATCCGGATCGAGCGCCCGGAGACCGGGGCGGCCCCGCTCGCGGGCTACGTCGCCGACGTGGCCGAGGAGACGCGCGCGGCGGTCGCGGCCGCGGCGGCCGAGAGCGACGGCGGGGACGGAGACGGCGGCGCGGGCGGCGGGAGCGGCGGCGGAAACGACAGCGGCGGGAGCGGCGGCGGTTCGGGGGGCCCGTCGAACGCGGTCAACGGGCTCGAACGCGCCCTCGCGGCCGCGGTCGACGCCGCGGAGCGGGCCGAGGAGCGCGCCAGCGAGGGCGACGCCGAAGGGACGGAGCGTCAACTGGCGAACGTGCTCGACCGGATCGCCCGGATCGAGGAGCGGCTCGCGGCCGCGCGGGAGGGGCTCCCGCCCGGGCTCGCGAACGCGACCGGAAAGCGGGTCGAGCAGGCGACGAAGCGGGTCGAGCAGGCGAGGAACGCCGAGAAGCTGTAGGCCGCCAACGCTCCGGCGCTCGCGCGGGCGCGCGCGCAACGGCCGCGTCGCCCCGTGTCACGGCGCACCACTGGATGGAAAGCTATACGACGCAGAACCGACCACGAGTATATAAGCAGATGTCTCAGGAGAGATACGACCACGCGACGGTCGAAGAACGGTGGCAGGAGGCGTGGGACGACGCCGACGTGTACCACGTCCCGGACGAGGCCTCGGACCCGACGTACGTCCTCGGGATGTACCCGTACCCGTCCGGGAAGCTCCACATGGGTCACGTCCGCAACTACACGATCACGGACGCGTACGCCCGGTACCGGCGGATGCGCGGCGACGACGTGCTCCACCCGATGGGGTGGGACGCGTTCGGACTGCCCGCCGAGAACGCCGCCAAGGAGCGTGACACCAACCCCCGCGACTGGACGTTCGACTGCATCGACACGATGAAGGGGCAGATGAAGTCGATGGGGTTCGGCTACGACTGGGACCGCGAGGTCACCACGTGTACCCCCGACTACTACCGGTGGAACCAGTGGCTGTTCCGCCGCTTCCACGAGGCCGGCCTCGTCGAGCGCCGCGACGCGGAGGTGAACTGGTGTCCCTCCTGCGAGACCGTCCTCGCCGACGAGCAGGTCGAGGGCGACGCGGAGCTGTGCTGGCGCTGCGACACCCCCGTCGAGACCCGCGAGCTCGACCAGTGGTTCCTGAAGATAACCGAGTACGCCGACGAGCTGCTGGACGCCATCGACGACCTAGAGGGGTGGCCGAACTCGGTCCGGCAGATGCAGCGCAACTGGATCGGCCGACAGCACGGCAGCGAGGTCGACTTCTCGATCGACGGGTACGGGGACGTAACGGCGTTCACGACCCGGATCGACACGATATACGGTGCGACCTTCTTCGCGATCGCCCCCGATCACCCGATCGCCGAGGAGCTGGCCGAGGAGGACGACGAGATCCACGAGTTCGTCCACCACGAGGCCGACCCCGACGGCGACGAGCCGAACGGGGTCGAGACCGGACTGACCGCGACCAATCCCGCCACCGGCGAGGAGATCCCGGTGTACGTCGCCGACTTCGTCCTCTCGGACGTGGGGACGGGCGCGCTGATGGCCGTGCCCGCCCACGACGAGCGCGACCACGCGTTCGCGACGGAGAAGGGCGTCGAGATCCGACCCGTGATCGCGCCGGAGTCCGACGACCCCGACGGCGAAGCGGTCCCGGACGCACCGGACGTGGAGGAGGCCGCGTTCACGGAGGACGGCGTCCTAATCGGCTCCGGCAAGTACACCGGACTGGACAGCGAGACCGCGCGCGAGCGGATCACGGACGATATCAGGAGCGCCGAGCCGGCCACGCAGTACCAGCTGCGCGACTGGGGCATCTCCCGGCAGCGCTACTGGGGGACGCCGATCCCGATGGTCCACTGCGACGACTGCGGCGCGGTCCCGGTGCCCGACGAGGACCTGCCCGTCGAGCTGCCCGAGTTCATCAACACCACCGGGAACCCGCTCGACGCCGCCGACGAGTGGCAGGAGACGACCTGTCCGGAGTGCGGCGGGCCAGCGACCCGCGAGACCGACACGATGGACACGTTCGTCGACTCCTCGTGGTACTTCCTGCGGTACGTCTCGCCGGACCTGGCGGACGCCCCGTTCGACCTCGGCCGCGCGAACGACTGGATGCCGGTCGACCAGTACGTGGGCGGCATCGAACACGCCGTGATGCACCTGCTGTACTCGCGGTTCTTCACCAAGGTGTTGGCCGACGAGGAGGACCTCGACCACCGCGAGCCGTTCACCAACCTGCTGGCACAGGGGATGGTCCAGCTGGAGGGCGAGAAGATGTCCAAGTCGAAAGGGAACGTCGTCTCGCCGCAGCGGATCGTCGACGAGTACGGCGCCGACACCGCGCGGCTGTTCATGATGGAGGCCGCCCAGCCCGAGCGCGACTTCGACTGGTCCGAGGAGGGCGTCCGGTCCACCCACCGGTTCCTGACCCGGCTCAGCGACCTCGTCGAGGCGCACGCCGCGGGCGACGTGGCGACGGCCGACCCCGACACCGACCGCGATGAAATCGACGACTACGTCGCCGACGAGACCGACGCCGCGGTCGCCATCGCCGGCGCGGAGTACGACGACCTGACGTTCAACGTGGCGCTGCGGGAGGCGCAGGACCTCGTGGGGACGCTCCGGAGCTACCGCGAGCACGCCGACCCGCACCCCGCCGTCTTCGAGCGCGGCGTCGACGTCGCGGTCCGCCTGCTCGCCCCCGTCGCGCCCCACCTCGCCGAGGAGCTGTGGGAGTCGCTCGGCCGCGACGGGTTCGTCGCGGAGGCCGACTGGCCGACCGCGAGCGTCGACCGCGAGACGGTCGAACGCCGGCGCCGGCTGGTCGAGAACACCCGCGAGGACGTGCGCGACATCGTCGAGGTCGCCGGGATCGACGACCCCGAGCGGATCGACGTGGTCGTCGCGCCCGACTGGAAGTACGACGCGCTGGAGATCGCGATCGACAGCGACGCCGACAACCTGATCTCCGAGCTGATGGCCGAGAGCCACATCCGCGAGCGGGGCGACGACGCCGCCTCGTACGGGCAGGACCTCCAGGCGAACCGCGAGGCGCTCCGTGAGACGCTCGACGGCGACGCCGAACACGACGCCCTGCGAGCGGCCGCGTGGCTGATCGAGCGCGAGTTCGACGCCCCGGTCCGCGTCGAGCGCGCCGCGGACGCCGAGGAGGCCGTCGTCAGCAAGGCGGAGCCGGGCCGACCCGCGATCGACATCGTCGAGTAGGTCACCCGACCGTTTCGCGGCCCTCGCCGGACCCCGGAAACGCTTAGTCGCCGGCGCGGCGCCCTCGTGTATGGACGACTCGTACGCCCCCGCGCGCGACGCCCTCGCGGGCGAGGGACTCGGCGCCGACGACGGAGAGGACGCCGACCCCGCGGTGCTCGCCGCGCGACTCGACGAGGACGATCCGCTCGCGTCGTTCGCGGACCGCTACCGGGTCCCTGACGGTGTTCTCTATATGGACGGGAACTCGCTCGGCCCCGCGAGCGACGCCGCCCTCGCGAGCCTCGACCGCGTGGTCGACGAGTGGCGCGAGCTGCTCATCTCCGGGTGGACCGACGCCGACCCGCCGTGGTTCGATGTCGGCGAACGACTCGGCGACGCGCTCGCGCCGCTGGTGGGCGCGGAGCCGAGCGAGGTGGTCGTCGGCAACTCGATCACGGTGAACATCCACACCCTGATCGGCACGTTCCTCGACGAGCTGCTGGCCGGGAACGGGCCCGAACGCGAGGACGTCGCGGCCGCGGACGGAGAGTGGGCGCCGGACGGCGACCCGGACGCCGACCCCGCGGTCCTCGTCAACGAGCTCGACTTCCCCTCCGACCACTACGCGCTCCGGGCGCAGCTCCGGCAGCGGGGGATCGACCCGGACGAGAAGCTCCGGGTCGTTCCGAGCCGCGACGGGCGGACGATCGATCCCCGGGACATCGAGGCGGCGCTGGCGGCGCACGACGACGTGGGGATCGTGTTCATGCCGACCGCGCTGTACCGCTCGGGCCAGCTGTTCGACGTCGAGCGGATCGCGACGGCGGCCCACGAGGTGGGCGCGTACGCCGGCTTCGACGCCGCCCACTCCGCGGGCGCCGTCCCCCACGCGTTCGGCGACGCCGGCGTCGACTTTGCGGTGTGGTGTACGTACAAGTACCTCAACGCCGGACCGGGGTCGATCGGCGCGCTGTTCGTCGCCGAGCGCCACCACGGGCTCGACCCCGCGCTGGCCGGGTGGTGGGGCCACGAGAAGGCGACACAGTTCGAGATGAACATGACCTTCACCGCGGCCGACTCCGCCGGCGCGTGGCAGATCGGCACGCCGCCACTGCTTTCGGCCGCGCCGCTTGAAGGGTCGGTCGAACTCCTGCGTGAGGCCGGGATCGACCGCCTGCGGGCGAAGTCGCTCGCGCTCACCGACTTCCTCATCGCCCTCGTCGACGACCGGCTCCCGGGGGTCTCGGTGGGAACGCCCCGCGAACACGCCGCGCGCGGCGGTCACGTCGCCCTCGAACACCCCGAGGCCGAGCGGCTGAGCGAGGCGCTCAACGACCGGGGCGCGGTCGTCGACTTCCGACCGCCGAACGTGGTGCGGGTCTGCCCCGCGGCCCCCTACACCTCCTTTGCCGACGTGCTGGAGGTCGTCGACGAGATCGAGGCGATCCTCGACTCGGGGGCCCACGAGGCGTACGCGACGGGCGAGGGCGGCGTAACGTAGCGGGCGCGGCGCCGTGAGGGGCCGCGAGCGGGGTCGACGGGCGGTCTGTTCCCCGCGTTGACATCCGCAGTATTATTACTCTCAGTAACGTAAAGAGAGAAGAACGAGATCATGGGAAGAGGTTCATCGACGAACGGTGCCGATCGGTTCGGATCGGACGGCGACGAGGTGACGAGCGTTTACGAGGCGATGTTTCAGGAGGCTGACGACGCGATCTTTCTCGTTGACGTGGCGCGGACGGACGGCGAGTACGAGTTCACGTTCAGGCAGAACAACACCGCACACCAGCGACAGACCGGGCTGACCGAGGACGCGATGTTCGGGAAGACGCCGCGGGAACTCCTCGGAGAGCAACAGGGGGCCGCGGTCGAGGCGAACTATCGGCTCTGCGTCGAGCGGGGGACGACGATCGAGTACGAGGAGCGGCTCGAGTTCCCGGGCGGGGCGACCGACTGGCAGACGAAGCTTACCCCGGTCGTCGACGACGGAACGGTGACGCAGATCGTCGGCGTCGCCCGCGACGTCACGCGACAGAAGGAGCGGGAGCGGGAACACCGGCGCACGCACCGGCGGTTCCAGACCGTCTTGGAGACGATGTCCGCGGCGGTGTTCCTGAAGGACACCGAGGGGCGGTACCTGCTGATGAACCAGGCGTGCCGCAACGTGTTCGACGTCGACGAGGATCCCGTCGGGATGACCGACGAGGAACTCTTCCCGGAGGCCGTCGCGGCGCAGGCCCGCGCTGACGACCACCGGGTCGTTGAAGACGGCGAACGGATCGAAGTCGAGGAGACGGTGCCGACGCCCGCCGGAGAGAGCGTTCGGCTGACGCGGAAGTCCCCCGTGTACGACGAGGAGGGGGAGATACGCGGTGTGTGCGGTGTGTCGACCGACATCACCGAACAACGGGAGCGAGAGCGAGCGCTCCAACAGATCAAAGACCGCCTCGAACTCGCGGTCGAGGGCGCACAGATCGGCGTCTGGGACTGGGACATGGCCACCGACGAGGTCGAGTTCAACGACCGGTGGGCCCGGATGTTGGGCCACGCGCCCGACGAGATCGAACCGCACGTTGACGCGTGGGAGCGGCGCGTTCACCCCGACGACCTCGGGCCCGTCGAAGACGCCCTGTCGAGCCACATGGCCGGCGAGACGGAGCTCTACGACACGGAACACCGGATGCGCACCGCGGCGGGGGACTGGAAGTGGATCCGGGACGTCGGGAAGGTCGTCGAGCGCGACGACGACGGGAAGCCGGTCCGCGCGGTCGGGGTCCACCTCGACATCGACGACCAGAAGCGCCGGGAGGCGGAACTGGAACGCACGCGATCGGTCATCGAGCGCACCCAAGAGAGCGCGTCGATCGGCTGGTGGGAGGCCGATCTGGTCGAGGACTCGCTCACGTGGAGCGATGAGGTGTACCGGATCCACGAGGTTCCGCCCGACGACACGATCCGCCTAGAGGACAGGCTCAGCTTCTACCACCCGGACGACCGCGACGCCATCGAGGCGGCGTTCGACCGCCTGACCGAGGCGGGCGAGTCGTACGACCTCGAACTCCGCATCGTGACGGAGTCCGGTCGGACCAAGTGGGTGCGGGCGATCGGCGATCCGCAGTACGACGACGCGGGGAACGTCGTCGGGGCGCTGGGGCTGTTCCAGGACGTCACGGAGCGGAAGGAGTACGAGCGGGCCATCGAGGCGACGCGCGAGGAGCTCCGGCGGATCATCGACCTCGTGCCCGACCTGGTGTTCGTGAAGAACCGGGAGGGCGAGTACCTGCTGGCCAACGAGGCGACCGCGGCGGCGTACGGGAAGACGCCGGAGGAGGTAGAGGGCAAGTCCGAGGCGGAGATCATCCCCAGCGCCGAGGACTCCGAGGCGTTCAGACAGGACGACCTCGCCGTGATCGAGTCGGGCGAGCCGAGGACGATAGACGAGGAGACGCTGACCACGGCGGACGGGGAGACGCGCATCCTCCAGACGACGAAGATACCCTACGAGGTTGCCGAGACGGGCGAAGACGCCGTCCTTGGATACGCCCGCGACGTGACCGAGCTCAAGCAGTACGAGCGGACGCTCGAAGAGCAGCGGGACAACCTCACGCTGCTCAATCAGGTCGTCCGCCACGACATCAGAAACCAGCTGATGGTGGTCGAGTCGTACACCGGACTCCTCGAGGACGCGCTCGTCGACGACCAGAGCCGGACCTACGCGCGGACGGTCATCGAGGCGGCGAAGCAGGCGGCGGACATCACGGAGACCGCCAGGGACGTCACCGACGTGCTGCTACAGGCCGGCTCCGACCTGACGCCGATGAACCTCCGAGCCGAGCTCAACGGACAGATCGAACAGGTCCGGTCGGAGCAGGACCGGGCGACGGTCACCGTGAGCGAGTCGATCCCGGACGTGACGGTGGCGGCGGACGACCTGCTGGAGGCGGTGTTCCGGAACCTGCTGACGAACGCGGTCGTCCACAACGACAAGGAGAGGGCCGAGATCACGGTCTCGACGCGCGTCTCGGACGACTCGGTGCGCGTGTCGATCGCGGACAACGGCCCCGGGATCGACGACGACCACAAGGAGGACATCTTCCAGGAGGGCGCGAAGGGGCTCGAGAGCGGCGGGACGGGGATCGGTCTGTACCTCGTCGAGACGCTCGTCGACAAGTACGGCGGCGACGTGTGGGTCGAGGACAACGAGCCGACGGGGAGCGTGTTCGCCGTCGAACTGCCCCTCGCGAACTGATCGGCGCGCGCGAGGCGGGCGCCGTGCGTCGCCGTCCCGCGCGTCTCCATCCAGCGCGTCGCCGTCGCCGCGCGTCGCCGCCGCCTCACGTCGACCGTGCGCGTCGCGCGGGGCGACGGGCTTAATCGCCCGAGCGCCCAAGGTCCGACGATCAGACAATGGCGGAATCGTCGGGCATGGACGCGTTCGCGCACCTCGGGAGCGATATCCGCGAGGCGCTCTCCGACCGGGGCTTTTCCACGCCGACGGAGCCCCAGCGCGAGGCGATCCCGCCGCTCGCCGACGGGCGGAACGCCCTCGTCCTCGCGCCGACGGGGACCGGGAAGACGGAGACGGCGATGCTCCCCGTCTTCGACGCGGTCGTCGCGGCCCGCGACGCGCCCGGCGACCCGCCGCGGGAGGGAATCTCCGCGCTGTACATCACCCCGCTGCGCGCGCTCAACCGCGACATGATGGACCGGCTTGAGTGGTGGGGCGACCGCCTCGGCGTCGAGGTCGCGGTGCGCCACGGCGACACCACGCAGTACGAGCGGTCGAAGCAGGCCGACGACCCGCCCGACGTGCTCATCACGACCCCGGAGAGCCTCCAGGCGATCCTCACCGGCTCGAAGATGCGGGTCGCCCTGGAGGACGTGGCGCACGTCGTCATCGACGAGGTCCACGAGCTCGCCGCGGCGAAGCGGGGCGCCCAGCTCACGGTCGGCCTCGAGCGCCTCCGCCGCGTCGCGGGGCCGTTCCAGCGCGTCGGCCTCTCCGCGACGGTCGGTGACCCCGAGGAGGTCGGGCGCTTCCTCGTCGGCACCGGCAAGCGCGACCCCGACCGCCCCGGCGACCGCGCGTTCGAGACGGTCGAGGTCGCGGCCGGGACGCGGACCGACGTGCGCGTCCTCGATCCGGCGATCACGGACCGCGATACCACGCTCGCCGGCGAGCTCGCGGTCGACGAGACGACCGCGAGCCACGTCCGGACGATCCGCGAGATCGTCGCCGAGAACGAGTCGACGCTGATCTTCGTCAACACGCGCCAGACCGCGGAGGCGCTCGGCTCGCGGTTCAAGACGCTCGCCGAGAACGAGCGGGAGGCCGCCGAACGCGACGGGCGGGACGACGCCGCCGACCCCACCGAGATCGAGCTCCACCACGGATCGCTCTCGAAGGAGGTCCGGGTCGACGTGGAAGACCGGTTCAAGTCGGGCGGTCTGGACGGGCTCGTCTGCACCTCCTCGATGGAGCTCGGGATCGACGTGGGGCGCGTCGACCACGTGGTCCAGTACGGGAGCCCCCGCGAGGTGGCCCGGCTGCTCCAGCGCGTCGGCCGCGCGGGCCACCGCCGCGACCTCGTCTCGGAGGGGACCGTCGTGACGCAGGGAGGCGACGACACGCTCGAAGCGATGGCCATCGCGCGGCGCGCCGGCGAGGAGCTCGTCGAGCCCGCGAACATCCACCACGGGAGCCTCGACACGGTCGCCAACCAGATCGTCGGGCTCGTGATGGACGAGGGCGAGGTCCACGCCCGGGAGGCGTACCAGACGATCACGAACGCCTACCCGTTCGCCGACCTCTCGGAGCCCGAGTTCCAGGAGGTCGTCCGCGAGCTCGACGGGAACCGCCTGCTGTGGCTCGACGAGGAGACGGACACTCTCGAAAAGTCGGGCGGCACCTGGCAGTACTTCTACGCGAACCTCTCGATGATCCCCGACGAGTCCACCTACGAGGTGTACGACATGTCCTCGCGGCGGGGTATTGGCACCCTCGACGAGCAGTTCGTCGTCAACTTCGCCGGGCCGGGCGAGACGTTCGTCCAGCGCGGCGAGATGTGGCGGATCACCGAGGTCGACGAGGAGGAGGAGCGCGTGAACGTCACGCCGATCCCCGACCCGACCGGCGAGGTCCCCTCGTGGGTGGGCCAGGAGATCCCCGTCCCGAAGCCAGTCGCCGAGGAGGTCGGTCGGATCCGAGGCGAGGCCGCGGCCGCCCTAGCGGCCGGCTCCACGCCGACGGCGGTCGCCGCCGACCTCGCCGAGTGCTACCCGACCGACGAGGAGACGGTCGCGGCCGCGCTGAAGGCGGTCGTCGACCACGTCGACGCCGGCCACCCCGTCCCGACCGACGAGCGGATCGTGATCGAGGGGAGCGCCCGCATCGTCGCGGTCAACGCCGCCTTCGGCCACGAGGTCAACGAGACGCTCGCGCGGTTGCTCGCTGCGCTCGTCGGCCAGCGCGCCGGCTCGTCCGTCGGGATGGACGTCGACCCGTACCGGATCGAGTTCGAGGTGCCGAACGGCGTCAGTCCCGGAACCTTCCGCGAGGTGCTGGAGACGACGGACCCCGACCGGCTGGAGGCGTACCTCGAACTCGCCGTGAAGAAGTCGGACGCGCTGAAGTTCACGCTCGCGCAGGTCGCGGCGAAGTTCGGCGCCGTCAAGCGGTACAAGGAGGGGCGCGGCCGATTCGGCGGCGACCGCCTGCTCGCGGCCCTCGAAGACACTCCCGTCTACGACGAGGCGCTCCGTGAGGTGTTCCACGCCGACCTCGCGGTGCCGGAGACCGCGGACCTGCTCGCGGCGCTCCAGCCGGACGACGGGGGACGGGACGGCCCGCTCGACCTCTCTATCGCCCGCGAGCGCACCCCGCTCGGCACCGCGGGTCGCTCCGCCGGCACGGAGTTCCTCGTCCCCGACAACGCCGACGCCGACGTGATCGAGACGGTCAAAGAGCGCATCCGGGACGATCGAGTGATCCTCTTTTGTCTCCACTGTACGGACTGGAAGCACACGACGAAGGTCCGGCGCGTCCGCGACCAGCCCGAGTGCCCCGAGTGCGGGTCCACCCGGGTCGCGGCGCTCAACCCGTGGGACGACGAGACGGTCGCCGCGGTGCGCGCGGCCGAGAAGGACGACGAGCAGGAGCGCCGCACCGAGCGGGCGCACCGCGCCGCGAGCCTCGTCCAGACGCACGGGAAGCGGGCGGTGATAGCCCTCGCGGCGCGCGGCGTCGGGCCCCACAACGCCGCGCGGATCATCAATAAGCTCCGCGAGGATGAGGACGAGTTCTACCGCGACGTGCTCCGCCAGGAGCGCGAGTACGCGCGCACGCAGTCGTTCTGGGACTGACCAACGGCGGCCCGGACCGCGCCGAACCGCTCCCCCGTCCGGACTCCCGTTTTTAAGTTGCGGACGACCGAACCGACCGTATGGACCTCTCCGCCGCCGTCACGGCAACGACTGCGACCCTCCGTCGACGCCCCGCCGACGTCCTCTCCTTTTACCTCCTCGGCACCGCGGTGCCGGCGATCGCTCGGCTCGGCCCGTTCGCGGCGCTCGCGGGGATCTACCTCCACCTCGAACTGAACGGCCGCCTCGCCGCGGCCCGCGACTCGCTCGCCGGAGTCGAACCGCCGCCGGAGACGCAGGACCCCGAGGCGCTTCAGGCGTGGGCCGAGGGGTTGGGCCCCGCGTTCGAACCGCTGCTCACGCCGACCGTCGTGGTCCTCTTCGCCGGGGGCGTCCTCCTCGCGGTCGCCCTCTCGGTCCTCGCGTACGCCGTCGTCTCGGCCGGCCAGCTCTCGGCGGTCGCCGCGAGCCTCCGCGACGACCGCGGGCTCGTCGCCGGGATCGCGGGCGCCCGGTCCCGGTGGCTCACGTTCCTCGGGCTGTACGTCGCCGAACTCATCCTGTGGATCGGCGTGGTCGCGCTCGGATTGATCGCGGTCGGCGCGGCGTTCCTCGCGAACCCGTTCCTCGGGGCGGCGGTGGCGATCGGCGCCCTGCTCGCCGGCTTCGTTGCCCTCGCGCTCGTTCGGATCCTCTTCGCGTTCGCGCCCGCGGCCGTCGTCGTCGACGACGCCGGCGTCGTCGGCGGGGTCGAGGGCGCCGGCGGCTTCGTTCGCTCGAACCCCGTCGACGCCGCCGCGTACCTCGTGGTCGCGATCGGCGCGCTGGTCGCCGTCGCGTCGGTCGCCTCCGGGATCGCGTTCGTCGGCGGGGGCCCCGTCGTCGCGCTCGCCAGCGCCGTCGTCGTCGCGCCCGCGCTCGACCTGCTGAAGACGGTCCTCTACGGCGACTACCGCGGGACGGTCGACCCCCTCTCGCCGACGGAGGCCGGCCTCCGGGCCCAGCTCGGCGGCGGCCTCCGACGCGGGTGGCGGGAGCTGCGCGGGTTCGTCCGGTCGACGCCGGGCTCCCACGCGCTCGCGCTCGGAGTGGCCGTCGGGTTCGGCGCGCTCGGGTGGGTCGCCGCCGCGCCGTTCGCGGAGATGGCCCCGACCTCGATCGAGGGTCGGATCGCCGGACAGATCCCGCCCGTAGCGGCGCTGACGTACTTCGGGAACAACTGGGGGGTCGCGATCGCGACCGCCTTCTCGGGCGTCGGGCTTGCCCTCCCCGCGCTCTCGTCGCTCGCGTTCAACGGCCTCGCGCTCGGCGCCACCGCGGCCTTGGAGGAGAACCTCTCCGCGCTCGTCGCGTTCGTGGTCCCGCACGGGATCTTCGAGATCCCCGCGCTCGTCGTCTCCGGCGCGCTCGGCGTCCGCCTCGGCGCGGTCTCGTGGCGGACGTTCCGCGGCCGCGCGAGCCGCGAGCGGTTCGCCGACGCCTTGGAGACAGCGTTCTGGGTGACCGTCGGGATCGGGATTCTGATCACCGTCGCCGCCGTTATCGAGGGGTTCGTCAGTCCGTACTACTGGCGGCCGTTCCTCTAGCTCGCGACCGAGCGGCGACCCGTCTGCGGGCGTCCGGCCGCAGAGGCGCCGGCCCGCCCGCAGCCTTATTACCGCGCGGGCGAAGCGTCGGTATGCGACCGCTCGTTGCCGTCATCCTCGTCGGCGTCCCGCTCATGTGGCTCGTCGGCTTCGCCGCCTACGCGTACGTCGACGCGCCCAAGTACGGAATGGACCCGCGCAAGTGGGCGCTCATCTCGTTCGTCGTCCCGCTGTTCGGCTTCTTCGCGTACGTCTTCGAGCGGGGTGAGCGCGACTACGACCCGGACACCGACCCGTACGCCGGCGGGAGCGACGAGCGGACCGGCGGCTTCGCCGTCCACGAGTCGCGGCAGGGCGAAGAGCGGCTCGGCCCGGCGGGGACGGAGGCGGACGACGGTGACGACGCGGACGACGAGTGGAACGACCCGGACAGCGTCGACCTCTGACGGGACGATCGGGACAGGCCCCGGTCAGTACCGAGACGGCGGTGAGTGAGACGGTACGTAATCACCGATGAGGCTGGGGAGGTGTGCGATGCTGTGTAGTGCCGTACTGGGCGGGGCGGGAGTCAAAAGGGCAGCCGCGGGGCTTTAGCGGGTTTCACTGCCGATGTACTCGCCACGATTTAGTTACGGTCGGCGTCACCGTTCGACAGAAGCGACCAATCGTACCAGTACTAAATCGCGTCGCGGAGCGCCGTTCGCCGACGGTCGAGGTCGAACGCGGCGTCAGGTGCGTCGAGCCGGTCGAAGAACGCGAACGCGTCGGCGCCGGCGCGCTCGGCGTGGCCGATCAGCGCCTCGATCGCCGCACGGTTGAGCGCGAACGACTCCAGCTTGCCACAGCAGAGCGCCAGCGCGACGCCCGCCTCGCCGGAGGGGAAGGCAGGGTCGATAACCGACAGGTCCGGGTCGACGGGCGCATCGCCCGCGACCCCCGCCTCCGCGGCCGGGACGACCCGCAGGCACCGAGTACAGATCGCGACCGCGTCGGCCGGCGCGTACTCGCGGATCGGGGGCGGCACGGCGAACCCGACGGCGTCGGCGTCGCAGTGAGGACAGGGCACGACCGGAGATAGGCGGCGCTCGAAAATTAAACGCGGCCGTCTTCGGTGCGGCGAGAGCGGCGAGGGAAAACGGACAGAGCGATCAACAGAAAGAACGGCCGACGCGCGGTGGACGGTCAGTCGGCGGGCTCGGGTTCCTCGGTCTCCGCGGCCGCGGCCTCCGCGGCCGCCTCGGCCTCCTCGGCAGCCTCCTCTTCCTCCTTTTTCGCTTTGATCTTCTTCATGCGGAATATCTCCTCGCGCTCCTGCTCTTCGAGCTTCTGCTCGATGTACTCCTGATTCTCGTAGAGGCTCGGGAGCAGGGTGAACTCCAGGGCGTTCACGCGGCGCTTCGTGGTCTCGATCTCCGTGAGCATCTTCTTCATCGCCGTCTCCACCTCGGCGGCGAGGATGATCGACTCGAGCAGCTCCTCGTAGGCGTCGGCCGCCTCGTCGATCCGCGCCGAGGAGCCGAGCAGGCCGTACCCGCGCTCGTCGAGGCTCTTCTGTACCTTCGAGGACTCGATCTGCGGGACCACGACGCCCATGATGTTCTTCGACTGGGTCGTGATCTCCGGGTGCTCTTTCAGCGCCGCGGCCGCGCCGCGGACCGCCACGTCGCCCTCCATCGCCCGGGCCATGTCGATCTTCCGCTGGGCCGTCTCGTAGTTCTCGGAGACCTCCGACCGGACGTCCTGCGCCTGGTCGAGGATGTCCATGAACTCCATGATGAGCCCGTCGCGCTTCTGTTCGAGCGTGTCGTGACCGCGCTCGGAGAGCTCGATGCGGTCCTCGATCGCCATCAGGTTCTTGCGCGTCGGTTTGACGTCCTTGGCCATCTTGGGGGTAGGTTCCGCTCCGAGGCGGTTAATTCTTTTCAGACGCGCCGGATCGGCCGGGCAGCCGCCGCGGATCGGCCCCCGAGCGCGGTCACCGCGGCGCGGTCGCTGGCGAGGGGTATCGACCGCGGGTAAAAGGTGAGTCGAGGCGGATCAGTCGGCCGCTTCGACGACCTTGCGCTCGGAGTCGTCCTCGCGGTAGTGCTCCTCGATGAACTCCTCGTCGATCCGGTTGAGGGCGTCCTTCGGCAGCATCGAGAGGAGGTCCCAGCCGATCGAGAGCGTCTCGTCGATGTCGCGGTTCGTCTCGAAGCCCTGGTCGATGAACTCGGACTCGAACGCGTCCGCGAAGTCGAGGTACTTGTTGTCGAGCTCCGACAGCGCCTCGCGACCGACGATGTTCACGAGGTCGCGGAGGTCCTCACCTTCCGCGTACGCCGCGAACATCTGGTCTTTCACGTCGGCGTGGTCGGCGCGGGTGAGCCCCTCGCCGATCCCGTCGTCCATCAGCCGCGACAGGCTGGGGAGGACGTTGATCGGGGGCTGGAGGCCCTGGCTGTTGAGGTCGGGGTCGACGTAGATCTGCCCCTCCGTGATGTACCCGGTCAGGTCCGGGATCGGGTGAGTGTCGTCGTCGCCCGGCATCGTGAGGATCGGGATCTGCGTGACCGAGCCCTCGCGGCCCTTGATCCGGCCCGCGCGCTCGTACAGCTGCGCCAGGTCGGTGTACATGTACCCGGGGTACCCGCGGCGGCCGGGCACCTCCTCGCGGGCCGCCCCGATCTCGCGGAGCGCCTCGCAGTAGTTGGTCATGTCCGTCAGGATGACGAGGACGTGGTAGTCCTTCTCGAAGGCGAGGTACTCGGCCGTGGTGAGCACCATGCGCGGGGTGACCGTCCGCTCGACGGCGGGGTCGTCCGCGAGGTTCATGAAGACGACGGAGCGCTCCAGCGCACCGGTGCGCTCGAAGTCCTCCATGAACTCGTTCGCCTCCTCCTGGGTGATCCCCATCGCGCCGAAGATGACGGCGAACTCGGAGCCCTCCTCGTCGTCGCCGCCTTCCTCCTCCTCCGGCACGCTAGCCTGCCGGGCGATCTGCATCGCCAGCTCGCTGTGCGGCTGGCCGGAGCTGGAGAAGATCGGGAGCTTCTGCCCGCGGACGAGCGTGTTCATCCCGTCGATGGCGGAGACGCCCGTCTCGATGAACTCCTCGGGGTACTCCCGGGAGTACGGGTTGATCGCCGCGCCGACGATGTCCTGTCGCTCCTCGGGGACGATCTCCGGGCCGTCGTCGATCGGGCGGCCGGAGCCGTCGAGCACTCGCCCGAGGAGGTCCTCGGTGACGGGCATCTTCATCGTCTCGCCAAGGAAGCGGACGGACGCGTCTCTGTCGATACCGCTCGTCCCCTCGAAGACCTGGATCGCGACCACGTCCTCCGAGGATTCGAGCACCTGTCCGCGCAGCGTCTCGCCCTGTGCCGTCTCGATCTCGACGATCTCGTCGTAGCCGATCGCCTCGTCGACCTCGGCGTACACGAGGGGGCCGCTGATCTCGGTGATGGTTTGATACTCTTTCATGATCAGTAGAGGCTCCGGAGCTCCTCGATGATCTCCGACTTGAGATCCTCGACGTACTCCTCGTAGTCCTCTTGGACGCCGATACGGTTAATCCGCGGGGCCGACTCGATGTCGATGATCTCCTCGACCGGGACGCCGGCGTCGAGCGCGTCGAACGCCTCGTCGTTGAACGTCTGGATCGTCGTCAGCATCAGGTACGTCTTCTCCGGCGGACAGAACGTGTCGACCGGGTGGAACGCGTTCTGCTGGAGGTACGCCTCGCGCAGGTAGCGCGCGACCTCCAGCGTCAGCTGCTGGTCGTCGGGCAGGGCGTCCTTCCCGACGAGCTGAACGATCTCCTGGAGCTCCGTCTCTTCGTCGAGCACGTCGACCGCCCACTGGCGGCGCTCCGCCCAGTCGTCGGCGACCTCGTCCTCGAACCAGGGGTCGAGCTGGTCTTTGTACAGCGAGTAGGACTCGTTCCAGTTGATCGACGGGAAGTGGCGCCGCTCCGCCAAGTCCGCGTCGAGCGCCCAGAACGTCTTCACGATCCGCAGCGTGTTCTGGGTGACCGGCTCGGAGAAGTCGCCGCCGGGCGGCGACACCGCGCCGATCGCCGAGACGGAGCCCTCCGTCCCGTTGATGTTCTCGAAGTAGCCGGCGCGCTCGTAGAACTGCGCGAGCCGGGCGGCGAGGTACGCGGGGTACCCCTCCTCGCCGGGCATCTCCTCCAGCCGGGAGGAGATCTCGCGCATCGCCTCCGCCCACCGCGAGGTGGAGTCGGCCATCAGCGCCACGTCGTACCCCATGTCGCGGTAGTACTCGGCGATCGTGATCCCGGTGTAGATACAGGACTCACGCGCCGCGACCGGCATGTTCGAGGTGTTCGCGATGAGCGAGGTGCGGGCCATCAGCGGGTTGCCGTTGGCCGGGTCCTCGAGCTCGGGGAAGTCCTCGATGACCTCGGTCATCTCGTTGCCGCGCTCGCCGCAGCCGACGTAGACGATGATGTCCGCGTCGGCGTACTTCGCGAGCTGGTGCTGCGTGACCGTCTTCCCGGAGCCGAACGGGCCGGGGATCGCGGCCGTCCCGCCCTTCGCGATGGGGAAGAGTCCGTCGAGGATGCGCTGGCCGGACACCAGCGGCGTCCGGGGCGTTTTTTTGTCGTTGGCGGGGCGCGCCTCGCGCACCGGCCACTCCTGGTGCATCGAGACCTCCTCGCCGTTGTCGAGCTCGACGACCGTCTCGGTGACGTCGAAGGATCCGGACTCGGCGGCGACGACCTCGCCGCCCTCGTAGTCCGGCGGCACCATGACCTTGTGGTCGATGGTGACCGTCTCCTCGACGACGCCGACGATGTCGCCGGGCTCGACGACGTCGCCCGCCTCGACCTCGGGCTCGAACTCCCACTCCTCCTCGAGGTCGATGCCGGGCGCGTCGACCCCGCGGTCGAGGTACGGACTGCCCATCTTGCCCTCCAGCACGTCTAGGGGGCGCTGAACGCCGTCGTAGATGGCGTCCAGCATCCCCGGGCCGAGGTCGACCGACAGCGGCTCGCCCGTGTTCTCGACGGGTTCGCCGGGGCCGACGCCGGAGGTCTCCTCGTACACCTGAACCGTCGTGAGGTCGCCCTCGATCTCGATCACTTCCCCCATGAGCCCTTCGTCGCCGACGTAGACGACGTCGTTCATGCGGGCGTTGAGATCGCGGGCGGTCACGACCGGACCGCTCACGCTCTGGATGACGCCGCTGTCTTCGACGGCGTCGGTTGTGTCTGCTTTGCTCATATTAGTCGTCTTCCTCCATCAGGTCGATGCCGATGGCGCGTTTGATCTGGTCGCGCAGCCCGCCGCTCCCGGCGCCGGAGCCGCCGAGCGTCACGAGGACCGGTTCGATGCTGCCCTCGACCGCCTCGCGGGTCCCCCGCGAGAGGTGGTCGAGGTCGTCGTCGTGCATCACGATGATGCCGACGCCCTCGTCGTCGAGCGTCCGCTCGACGGCGTCGTCGAGCTTCTCGTCCTTCTCGTCGTCCGGCACGTTCTCGAACGCCCGAACGCCGGCGAGGCGGAATCCGGTCGTGAACTCCGGGCTGCCGACGACCGCTATCTCTTGGCTCATGTTATCACCAGCTCCGATTCGATCTCGTCGGCCGAGAGGCCGGCCTCCTTGCCGCGGGCGATCGCCCGGATGTTCTCCGTCTCGCGCTCCTTCGCGAGGATGTACGAGATGACCGGGGTGACCGACACCGGGTGGATCGTGCCGAGCCGGTCGCCGTACGCCAGCAGCGCGCCGTCGATCGCGTGTTCGAACGCGATGAGGCTGTCCGCCTCCTCGAGCTCGCGCAGCGCGGGCCCGAGCTCCTCGCCGTACTGGCTGTCGCCGATGTACTCGACCAGTTCGTCGAGGTTCTGCGCCAGCCGCGCGAGCGACGAGCGGGTGAACAGGTCGCCCCCCTCGATGAAGTACGCGGCGGGATCGATGTCGGCGCCCGAGCGGGCGAGCCGGAGCGCGTTCGTCGCGTTCCGGAAGTCGACCTCCGCCACCAGGAACGACTCGTACTGCCGGGTCGGCTCGTCGCCGCCGAGCCCGGAGAGGAGCCGCTCGTAGAACGCGCGGTCGACCGCGTTCTCTAAGGGCACCAGCACGTCCGTCTCCTCGAACTCGGCGTACGCCTCCCGCAGCGGCTCCCCGTAGATTGTGTCTTCGAGGACCTCGATCACGCCGTCGATCGAGTCCGCCTCAAGCAGGCGACGGATCCGGCGGTCGTCGAACTCGCCGGCGCGGATCAGGTCGACCTCGACGGCCGACTGCTCCGCGTCGGTGTAGACGCCGCGGATGACCGTCTTCACGTTCCAGGCGTCGAACTTCCGGAGGTACCGGGCGATCAGGTCGTACAGCGACCCCTCGCTCCAGTCGAGGATGGCGTCGAACTGCTCGGCGAGGTTCCGGTTCAGCGCGTACTCGATCAGGTCCACGCCGCCGTGGCGGCTGCCGAGCGCGTTGATCTCCTCGCCGTAGCTCGACTCCTCCATGAACCGGGCGATCTCGGCCGGGCCCATCCGGGTGAGCTTGCGGTACTCCTCGTCCCCGTAGAGGCTGCCGCGGCGGGCACGAACCCGCGCGACGACGTACTCGGGGTTCGGGCTGCCGGCGGCGCTCATTGGTCGAACAGCCGCTCCGAGATGTTCTTCAACTCGTCGTCCCAGACTGCCTCCAGGACCGAGTCGAACGTGTTGTTCACGCGAACGCGGGAGGTGTCGCTCTCCGCGACGACGCCGCCGAGGCAGTCGACCTCGCCGTCGACCTCGGCGTTGCGGTCCGCGACGAGGTCTTCGAGCAGGTCGACGTCCTCGGCGCGGGTGTAGACGGCGACGGCCTCGTCGTCGTCGAACTCCGCGAGGCTCGCGTCGAGTAAGGCCTCGGTGAGCTCGCGGCGATCGTCGCCGTCGAGGGCGGCGATGGCCGCTTCGACGTCGTCGTGGACGTCCTCCAAGACGTCACGTCGAGCGCCGAGCCGCTCCTGTTTGGCCTCGAGCTTCGCCGAGGAGAGCGTCTGTTCGCGCTCCTGGTCGATCTGGTCTTCGACCTCGGCGAGCCGCTCCTCGCGGATGCGCTCCGCGTCGGCCTCCGCCTCGGCGACGATCTCGTCGGCCTCCGCCTCGGCCTGTTCGCGGATCTCCTCCGCACGCGCGCGGGCCTCATCTTCGACGTCCTCAACGACGGTTTCCAAACTCATTGGTGTGGAAGGAAGTACCGCTTAGACGATGAAGACGACGACGAGTGCGAGGATGACGATCGTCTCGGGAAGGACGGTCAGGATGAGCCCGTTGACGAAGAGGTCGTCGTCCTCGGCCATCGCCCCGACGGCGGCCGACCCGATACCGCGCTCCGCGTAGCCCGCGCCCAGCGCCGCGAGCCCGACGGCCAGCGCCGCCGCGGCGTTGGGGTCAGTCAGCGTTCCACCAGTCGACAGTACGAGGTTCCCGAGTTCGTTGGTAGCTTCAAGCATTGGTAGTAGTTGCGGTTGCTCGTCTCCGAACGGTTGCTATTTGCCCCCAGAGGAGTCATAAAGCTTCCCAAAACGACCGGACAGAAGACGGAAGAACGGAGGCGAGAGCGGACGCTATCGCGTCGAAACCCGACGGAACCGTCGCGTTTCAACCGGCTGCGAAGCGGCGAGACCGGCGGACGACGGACGGTCGGGTCGACCGTCAGTCGTCGCGGGTGTACTTCCGGTCGCGGCCGAACGGGAGGTACGCCCGCCCGCCGCCCTCGTAGAAGTTCCCGAAGAACTCCACGTACTCGAGGCGGACCGCCTGGATGCCGGCGGACGTGACGCCGAGCAGCAGGACGACGAGGTGGCCGACGAGCGCCACGACGATGCCGCCCACGAGGGCGACGATGCCCACGAGACCGATCGAGGCGGGGTCAAACGCGGTGGTGATCCCCGCGAAGACCAGCTCCTCGCTCGGCGTCTCCTGGACGTGATGGAGGTGCTCCGCGGAGAAGATGAAGTGGAAGCTCCCCTCGCCCCCCTTGTCGATGTACGCACCGAACGCGAGCAGGTTGACCGCGAGCGCCATCCCGCCCTTCGCGAGCAGGACGGCCATGATCCGGGCGTACGAGATGACGTTGACGATGGGCGAGAGGAACTCCGCGAGCTCCGGCGGCTCGCCGATCCCGAGCAGGACGAGCCCAAGACCCGCGGCGACGGCGCCGGCGATACCGACGACGACCGGGAAGCCGCTGAACGAGACCGTGCCGAACGTGAGGAGCGACACCGACTCGAACAGGAAGTCGGGCTTCGGGCCGGGGACGTGCTGGCTGAAGATCCAGATCCACGCGCCGTTGAGGATCAGGAGCCACGAGCCGGCCTCGTAGAGCGCGTGCTTCACGTCGTGCTGCTGGAGCGTGCTCACGAACGAGAGCACGTGGCCGATGTTGAGGTGAACGATACCGAACACCACGCTGACGACAAGGAACGAGAGCCCCCAGTCGAGGTCGGCCGGCGAGAGCCCCTTCCCGGCGACGGGCCAGTGGACATCGCCCGGCAGCAGCTGGTAGGCGTGGTAGCCGAACAGGTCGATGCCGAAGTAGATCCCGAACAGTATCGTGAAGCCGCCCGCCCACATCGCGACGGAGCCGAGTTCGCGGAACGCGCCGTCGAACCGGGAGTACATGAAGAACCCGATGGCGGCGTACAGGACGCCGTACCCCACGTCGCCGATCATGAACCCGAACATCGCCGGGAACGTGAGGAACACGAGCAGCGTCGGGTCGAACTCGGAGTACTTCGGCCGCCCGAACGCCTGGACGAGCAGTTCGAAGGGGCCGGCCGCGCTCCCGTTGTCCTGGACGACCGGCGGGTCGTCGGTGCCGTGCGCCGCGTGGCCGCCGTCGGTAGCGACCGCCGCTTCTGTTTCGGCGGACGCACTGCCGTCGTCGGCCGACGGCGACTCGGTGCCGCCACTCCTGTCGACCGGCTCGGAGTGGTGGTCGCCGTCGGGGGTGAACGAGGCGCGTTCGAGCTCCTCGACCTCGACGTGGTCGCCGACCGCGTCGACGACCGCCGCCTCGAAGTCGGGGTACGACTCGGTCGGCACCCACCCCTCCGCGACGAACGCGTTCTCGGTGGTCGCGAACGAGAGCGGCGCCTCCTTCTTTTCGGCCTCGATCGTGAGCTTCTCCTCGGCGCGCAGCAGGAAGCCCGCGGCCTCCTCCTTCACCGAGTCGAGCTCGGCTTTGACGCCGTCGAGCTCGTCGCGGAGGTCGGCCTGCTCGGCCTCCAGCTCCGCGACGTACTCCTCCGGGCTCGCGTCGGCGTCCGGCACGTCGAGCAGCGCGATGTCGACGCCGACGAGCGCGTCCTGAACGACGCCCTCCGCGTCGCCGTCGGTCGGCCTCGCGACGATGGCGAGCACGTCGCCGCCGACGAACACGTCGAAGGCGTCGACCGTCTCGGCGTCCCCGAGCGCCGCCTCGACGGCGGCGGGTTTCGCCTCGCCGACGACGACCTCGACCGAGTCGTAGCCGCGCAGGTAGTCCAGGTCGATCCCGAGCTCCGCGAACGGCTCCATCCGGTCGATCTCCTCCTGTCGGTCGCGGATCGCGCCCTGTAGCTCGTCGCGCCGGTCGTTGAGCTCGTTGACGCGGTCGCGGACGCGGTCGAGCTCGGCTTCGAGCTCGTCGTCGTCAAGCGACCGCGCGACCTCGGCGTCGTCCTCGTCGACGTCGAGGATGCTCTCCAGCGACCGAACCGTCACGAGCCGCTCGTTGACGGTCTCGGCCCCGTCGAGCGACGTTCCGGGGTCGAACCCCTCGTACCGGTCGTCGTAGTCGGTGACGTGCAGGGAGTGGTGGGCGTACGCCGCCTCGATGACGTCGTCGATGACGCGCTTCGAGCCCGTCACCGACACCCGGCTCATCTGCTCAGGCCTGAGCATCCACCGCCTCCTCGGCCTGCTCGTGAACCGCCGCCTCGAACCGCTCGACGGCGTAGTCGACGGCCGATTCCACGCGGTCGCGGGCCTCGCGTTCGAGCTCGTCGCGGTCGGCACGCCCCGACTCGAGGATCTCCTCGCGCCGCTCCTCGATCTCCGCTCGGGCCGTGTCGAGCCGCTCTTGGGCCTCGGACTCCGCCTCCTCCTCGGCCTCGGCGCGGATCTCGTCCGCGCGCTCTCGAGCCTCGGCGAGGCGCTCTTCGGCGTCGGACTCCGCTTCCGCGACGATCTCGTCCGCCTCCCGTTCGGCCTGCTTGATGGATTCGAGCACCTCTGGTCTCGCCATGCTACTAATCGCCTGAAACTCTAGAAGCGACGTATAAGGTGTTTGCGAAAGCCCGCGGGGGTGCGACCGGATTCTGAGGCGATTCGGCGGTACTTCGAGCCGAACGCGTCGGCCGCAGTCGCGCGCCGCCGCCTACATTTAAGTAGCAGTCGCCGGACCGTCACCGTATGGCAACGGTGTATGCGGTCGCGTCGGCGAAGGGTGGCGTCGGGAAGACCACCACGACCGCCGCGCTGGCGACGGTGCTGGCGGACTCGGGCGCCGACGTCGTCGCGATCGACGCCGACCTCGGCATGGCGAACCTCGCGGACGCTGTCGAGGTGACGCCCGGCGAGATCACGATTCACGATGTACTCGCCGGCGACGCGGACCCGGCGGCGGCGGTCCGGGAGGGACCGTCCGGGCTGCGGGTCGTGCCGGGGGCGGCCGACCTCGACGCGTACGCGGCCGCGGACCCCTCCAGGCTCCGCGGGGTCGTCGAGGCGTTCGACGGCGCCGACTACGTGTTCGTCGATGCGGGCGCGGGACTGTCGCACGACTCCACGCTCCCGCTCGCGATCGCCGACGAGACGCTGCTCGTCTCGACGCCGGAGCGGAGCGCCCTCGGCGACACCGAGAAGACGCGGCAGTTGACGGAGCGACTCGGCGGGACGGTCGCGGGCGCCGCGATCACCCGCGTGACGGCCGACGCCGACGAGGTCGTCACGGCGCTGCTCGACGCTTCCGTCCTCGGACGGATCCCCGAAGACGAGGCCGTGGCCCGGGCCGCGGCGGCGGGCCGGTCCCTGCCGGAGGCCGCGCCCGACGCGCCGGCGACGCGGGCCTACCGCGACCTGACCCGAGCGCTGACCGGCGCCGAGGTGGAGGGGGCGGGACTCGACGGGTCCGCGGCCGACGCCGCGAGCGGAGCCGGGGCGGACGACCCGGAGGGCGACGGCGAGCCGACCGCGACGGACGACGACGCCGTGATCGTCGACGACGGACCGGCGGCGGACGACGCGGACGACGGCGGCCCGAGCGAGGTGAGCGAGCGGGACGCTGCCGGGGAAACGGATGAGGACGCGGCCGCCGAGGCCGAGGCGGACCAAGACGAGGGCACGGAGCCCGAGTCGGACGAAGACATCATCGTCGCGGACCCCGACGCGAGCGGCGTGGCCGAGCCGGGCGACGGCGACGACATCATCGTCGCGAGCGAGAGCGAACCGCCGGACGGCGACGCGGACGAAAAGGTGAGCGACGACGCGGAGGGAGACGTGGGCGACGATACGGAGGAAGGCGGTGACGACGGCGCGGACGGAGACGTGAGCGACGATACCGACGGGGAAACACGCGACGCCCGCGGCGACCCGAAAGAGCGCGTCGAGAACGACGAGCCGACTCGCGAGGCCGTCGGCGATGCGGCGAGCGACGACGAGGCCGGCGGAACCGACGCCGGTGACGAGTCCATGGCTGGAGGGAGGGCGGCCGCCGAGCTCGAGGCCACCGGCCCCGAGGCCGAGACGGAGGAGGAGCCGGACGCGATCCCCGACGCGGACGAGACGGCACGCGAGGCGGCCACCGAGCGCGGAGAGGCGGACGGCGAGGGGACCACGAGCGCCGACCCAGCGGCGGACGACATCGACGATGAACTCGCGGGGAGCATCCCGTTCCGCGACGACGACACCGGGACGATGAACACCGTGCTATCGGACGAGGACGAGCCGGACGGCGACGCCGGCAGAGAGGCGACAGACGACGCCGACGCGTCGTCCGCTGACGAGGAGGAGGAAGAGGGCGACGGCGGATTTTTCAGTCGGCTACTCGGTCGCTGAGCGGAGCGCGGCGGCTCGTCAGGCCTCCGAGGGAGCGCGGGCCCGGTCGCGGATCAGCTCGCGGATCTGCTCGGGGTCGGTGACGTCGGCGAGTTCCTCGCAGGAGACCAAGGCGGTGCCGTCGACCGATTCGCGCTTCTCCTTCTCCTCGGTGAAGTACACCGATCGGGTCCGGGCGACCTCGCCGATGGAGGACATGATCCGGGCGCGCTTCTCGGCCGCGGCCGTGAACGCGGAGTGGCCGGTGAGCACGCGCGTCTCGGGGCTGTCCTCGTCCTCGGAGACGGCCTTGAACGGGGCGCGGGCGGTCGGGTGGACCGTGAACCCGGCGCTCGTCAGCACGTGGAGGACGTGCTCGTCGTCCGGGTCGGCCTCGGGGGCCGACGGCGTCGGCTCCGAGTCGCGGACCTCGTCCGCGCCGTCGAGCACGTCGACCGGGCTGGAGAACGGCTGGTCGAACAGCTCCTCCAGCTGGATCGCCACCTCGATGGAGGCGTTCATCCCGTCCTCGTACTTCGAGACGGTGCGCCGGGAGACGCCCAGCTCGTTCGCGAGCCGGCCGAGCGACCAGCCGCGCTCCTCGCGCTCGTCGGCGAGGAGGTCGCCGTCGAGGCTGACGTACAGCCCGCCCGGGGCGGCGTAGATGAGCGGCGGCATCCCCTCGACGAAGAGGTCGTAGGCGGTGTCCGGGTTGATCACCGGGACGCCGTGTCGGAAGTAGACGACGCCGGGCTTCAGTTCCTCGTCGCGGGTCCGGATCCCGATCACCATCGGCGTCCCCCTGAGGTACTCGCCGAGCCGGCGCATCTCCGCGCCGGTCTCCGCGTCGAGCGCGTCGACGTTGCCGAGGATCTTCAGGAGGAGGAGGTCCTCGTTACGGCGGGCCGCCACGTCGAAGCTCTTGGGCCGGACCGCACACCGGTCGCTGACGAGGAACCCTGCGTCCTCCAGCATCGCGGTGACGTTCCCGATGAGCGCAGTCCGGGACATAGCCGGAACAAGCGTCTCGCCGTATATATGCGTTGTGTCGCCCGTTCGCCGGCGAACCCACCGCCCGCGGGCGATTTCTTCCTCCCGCGGCGGGAAACGGTTATATACCCGAGCGGTCGCTGGATCGCCTCAGCCGGCCCGGAGCAGCCTCGACCGGCCTCGAAAGGGGCTTGCCTCGGCGACGCGAACGTCGCGACATGCCGATCGTCGCCGTCGACGACACCGACTCCCGCGAGCGCGGGATGTGTACGACCTACGTGGCGACGCGGATCGCGGAGCGCCTCGCTGACGCCGGGGCTCGGGTCCGGCGCCGGCTGCTCGTCCGCCTCAATCCGGCCGTGAAACACAAGACACGCGGGAACGCCGCGGTCGCGCTCCACGTCACCGGGACGGACGCGGAGTCGGCCGCGTCGGTCGCGGCGGAGGCGGTCGAAGCGTTCGCCGCGGCCGCGGACCCGCGTACCTCGCCCGGCGTAGTGGTCGCGGACCTCGACGTCGCCGGCGACCCCTTCGATCCGACCGGAACGCCGATCCCCGGCGCGGTGGCCGCGTTCGCGCGGCGCGCGCTCCGCGAGCGGCTCTCGGTCGCCGAGGCCGTCGGGCTGGCCGACGAACACGGGTTCCGACACGTCGCGGTCGGGTCGGCGGGCGGCGCGGGCGAATCGGACGCGGTCGCTGGCCGGGGGCGGATCGGCGCGCTCGCCGCGGTCGGCGCGCCGGCCGCGTTCGACGACTGGACGTTCGAGCGCATCACCTACCGCGAACTCGACCGCTGCGGGACGCCCCGCGAGGTCGACGCCGAGAGCGTCTTCGCCGCCGCCGACGAGGGGTATCCGGCGGTGTGGGACACGGTCGACCGCGGCACGGGGAAGACCGTCTGCGTGCCGAACGCGCCCGGCCCGATCCTCTACGGGATCCGGGGGGACGACGCGGCCGCGTGTCGAGCGGTGGCGGCCGCCGTCGACGGCGAGCCGACCGAGCGGGCCGCGACGTTCCTGACGAACCAGGGCACCGACGCCCACCTCGCACCCAGCCGGATCGGCGACCTCCGCGACGGCGCGGGCTATCGGGTCGCCGGCGCGGTGGCGAGCGCGCCGGAGACGAAGCGGGGTGGCCACGTCCACGTCGACGTCGCGAGCGACGCCGCCGGAGTGGGGTCGGACGGTGAGACCGACGCCGACCGCCTCCGCGCCGTCGCGTTCGCCCCGACGGGCCGGTTCCGCGACCGCGTCCGGGCGCTCCGCCCCGGCGACCGGGTCACGCTCTGCGGCGAGCACGAGGTCCGGGACAACGCGGACGAGCCGGCGAGCACCCTGAAGCTGGAGAAGTTCGCCGTCCGCGACCTCGTCCGGACCGCGCCCGCGGTGCCGACCTGCCCGGACTGCGGTCGCTCGATGTCGTCGGCCGGGAGCGATCAGGGGTACCGGTGCCGCGACTGCGGGACTGAGGCGCCGGGGAAGGTCGCGGAGCCGATCGAGCGCGACCTCGAGGCCGGCTGGTACGAGGTCCCGCCGAGCGCGCGCCGACACGTCGCGAAGCCACTCGTCCGGGGCGGGTTCGACGCGCCGACCCACCCGGAGCGATAAAGTGCTCGCCGCGCGAGCGGGCCGACGTGACCGGAATCGTCTTCCACGCGACGGAGCGGCGCGAGGCGGTCGTCGAGTTCTACCGCGAGCGACTGGGCGCGACGGTGCGGGTCGAACAGCCCGACTGTACGATCCTGGCGTTCGGCGGCTTCCTGTTCGGGTTCTGCGAGCGCGACGAGGTCGACGACTGCGGCATCCTCACGTTCGTCTACCCGGACCGTGACGCGGTCGACGCCGCGAGCGAGCGGCTCGGCGACGCGGTCGTGACGCCGCCGCGTGAGAACGAGACGTACGACATCTACCAGTGTTTCGCCGAGGACCCCGAAGGCCGGACCGTCGAGTGTCAGGTGTTTCTCGACGAGGAAGTCGACATCGAGTAAGTTGGAGAGCAGGCGAACCGCGCTCGGTTGTCGGAGCGGCCAGCGTCAGTCGTCGAGGTCGCGGGCGTCGCGCCACGCCACCGCGCGCTCCTCGGCGGCATCGCGGTCGTCGAACCGCTCCCGCTCGTAGGCGGAGTCGTCGGCCGCCTGCTCCATCACGTCGAGGCGGACGACGAACTCCCCGTCGGTTCGTTCCCGGAGCCTGACGGTCGCGTACCCGTCCGATCGCTCCCACTCGGTGACCGTGCCGTCGTCGCGCTCCAGCGACCAGCCCATATCGGACCCGACGCGCCCCGCGGCTAAAGCGGTGCGGTTCCGAGGCGGTCGCGCGGGTGCCTCCCGACTTCGAGGCCTGTGTCCCCGCGAGTCAGTCGCCCGCGCTCGGCGAGCGGTCCGCGCTCGACGACCGCTCCGGCGTGGCCGCGTAGCCGCACACCGGGCAGACGACGTAGCCGAGCGAGTCGTACGGGACCGACGTCGAGGGCGCGCTCACGTCGCACTCGGGGCAGTCGAACGTCGCCGCGTTCTCGGTCGACATGGTATTACGTAACAACCACTCACCAGTAGTTATGCGCCGCTTGCTGCCCCGTCAACGCCACCCTACTTATATACCGAGTCCGAACGTCGGCGCGTGACCGACGACGCACACGCGGGCGGGGCGGGAGCGGAGGGGTCGACCCGCCCGCACGAGCGACGACGCGGGCGGACCGCGCGCCGGTTGGACGCGGTCGACGCGGCCGGACTGGTCGCGTTCCCGAGCCGCAACCTCGAATACCTCACCGGCTTCGCCGAGGAGCCGGGCGAGCGACACTTCTTCCTCGTCGTGCCGGCGGCGGGCGCCGCCGACCCGGAGCCGGCGCTGCTCGTGCCGGCGCTGTACGAGACGCAGGTCCGCGAGGCGACGACCGTCAGTGAGGTCCGGACGTGGGCCGACGGCGAGGACCCGGTCGCGGCGACGCGCGAACTGCTCGCGGACCGGGGGATCGACGGCGGGCGGCTCCTCGTCGACGACACCATGTGGGCGCAGTTCTCGCAGGACCTCCGGGCGGCGGCCCCCGACGCGACGTGGGGGCTCGCGAGCGAGGCGCTCGCCGACCTCCGGGTCCGGAAGGGCGAGGCCGAGGTGGCGGCGCTGCGGAAGGCCGCGGGGGTCGCGGACGCGGTCGTCGGCGACCTCCGGGAACTGGGCCCGGACGCGGTGGGCATGACGGAGGCCGCGCTCGCCGAGTGGATCGCGGACCGACTCGGCGAGCGCGGGGGCCGCGGCGTCAGCTTCGAGACGGTCGTCGCGGCGGGCGAGAACGGCGCGAAACCCCACCACGGCCACGGCGACCGGGAGATAGGCGCTGGCGAGCCGGTCGTCCTCGACTTCGGGACGCGCGTCGACGGCTACCCGTCCGACCAAACGCGGACCCTCGTCTTCGGCGAGGAGCCAGACGAGGCGTACGCCGAGGTCCACGAGGTCGTGCGCGAGGCGCAGGCGGCCGCGGTCGAGGCGGTCGTGCCCGGCGTCCCTGCGTCCGCCGTCGACCGCGCGGCGCGGGAGGTCATCGAGGCGGCCGGGTACGGCGACGCGTTCGTCCACCGGACGGGCCACGGTGTGGGCTTGGACGTCCACGAGGAGCCGTATCTCGTCGCCGGAAACGACCGCCAGTTGGAGCCGGGAATGGTGTGTTCCGTCGAGCCCGGGATCTATCTCGACGGACGGTTCGGCTGCCGGATCGAGGACCTCGTGGTCGTCACCGAGGACGGCTGCGAGCGGCTGAACCGGACCGACCGCGGGTGGGCGTGACCGGCGGCGAGGCGAGCCGCGGGACCGGTGACTCGTGGCCGTGGCCGTCGCCGGGGGCGACGCGCCGCTCGGCGTCGGTGTCGCAAAACGGAAGAGGCGGAGACCGGCGTGCCGACGTCCGACACGCGAGTACGGGAGTCGTGTGCCGTGCCCCCAACCGGTAAGTGCCGCCGGATGATATAACAGTATTACCGAATTATTCCGGGTGTATTCCCCCAGTCGGACCGAGCGGGCGGGGATCGCCCCGCGGGCGACCGGACGGCATCGAAACCATTAGTGTCGCCCGAGCGGAACCGCGGGGCATGAGCGACACCGATGCGGACGAGGACGAGGAGGCGGAAGCGGCGCCGGCCGTCGAACTCGGCGACGGGCCGGACGTGGCCGGCGAGCCGGTCGCCCGCGTCGCGTCGCGGCTCACGTGGCCCGCGACGCGCAGCGACGTCCGCGAACAGGAGGGCGACGCCGAGATCCGGACGCCCGACGGCCCGCAGACGCTCGACGACGTACTCGCGGACTCGGAGGTGCCCCTCTTCGAGAGCCGGAGCGACTTCCTCCAAGCGGTCGAGGACGTCGTCGGCCGCGGCCCGGTCGCGACCGAGTAGGCGACGAGCGCGGCGACGCTGTTTATAAATGACCGGCGGGACGGCGAGAGACATTTATAAATCGGCGGTCGGCGCGCCCCGGTGAGCGGCCCGAAGGGCCGCGAACCGCCGGTGCGAGGGAGTCAGTCGCCGGAGCGAAGCGACGGCGACTGACGAGGCTGGGGAGGCGTGAGGTGCGGTGCTGTGCGGGGCGGGACTCAAAGGGGCAGCCGGGAGGACGGCGCAGGGGACGTAAGCACCGTAGGAGCGAGTAAAACGAGCGACGAGGAGCGCAGCGAGCGTGCGCCGTCCTCCCGGCTGGGGCTTTGGCGGCGTTCGCCGTCGATCCGTTGATGACTATTTATAAACGAGCGCCTGGGGCGTTGGCGGTGTTCACCGTCGATCCGCGGTCGATCATTTATACGTACACTGCGGCGACGCCGAAACGCTACCCGTTTACACCGCCGCCGTCCGCTCCGCCGCGATCCAACCACGAGGTCGCGATCGACTCGAACGGCGCGGAGTAGCTCATCAGCGTCGTGCCCAGCACCGCCATCACGAGGACGTAGCCGACCGCGAACGCGTTGATCGTCCCCGCGAGTGCCGGGTCAAACGTCCCCGCGTTCGCGCCGGTGACCGCGACCGTCGCGATGATCAGCGAGAACTCGCCGCGGGTGGTCATCCCGAGTCCCACCCGCGTCGACCGGCGGACGTCGAGGTCGAACGCGCGCCCCGCGAGGTAGCCGGTGACGAGCTTCGACGGCGCGGTCACGACGACGGCGAGCGCGACGAGCGCCGCGACATCGGCGAACAGGGCGGGGTCCGTGACGAGCCCGATCCAGAAGAAGAACACCGCGGCGAACACGTCCCGGACCGGTTCGAGGACCGTCTCGACCGTGTGGACCCGCTCCGTCGCGGAGAACGCCATCCCGACGAAGAACGCCGCGACCGCTTCGCTGACGCCGAGCGCGAGCGCCGCGCCGGCGACGAACACGACCGCGGCCACGGCGCGCAGCGCCACGAACTCCCGGTTGTCGGTCGCGACCAGCCGCTCGAACAGCGGACCGCCGAACCGGACAACCCCGAGCAGCCCGGCGATGAACGCGAGCGCGATCCCCACGTCGACCGCGGCGGTCGCGACATCGCCGCCGCCGAGAACCAAGGCGGACGCGACCGAGAGGTACACCGCGATGAACAGGTCCTCGTACACCAGGGTGCCGAGCAGCGGCTCCGCCTCGTCGTTGGCGATCCAGCCGAGGTCGATGAGCGACTTCGTGATCACCGCCGACGAGGAGATGTAGACGATGCCCGCGACCAGGAACGCCGGGAGGAACGCGCCGAAGACGAGCCAGCCGAGGACGAGCCCGACCCCGAAGTTCGCTAGGTCGATCGTGCCCGCGGTCCCGATCTGACGCCCCCGAGCGAACAGCCGGTCGAGGTTGAACTCCAGCCCGAGAAAGAACAGCAGGAAGACGATCCCCAGCTCCGCGCCGAGTGAGATGAACTCCGTCTCGGGGACGTGGACGGTTCCGACGGCGGGGAGCGAGAGCCGGCCGAGGACGAACTCGCCGAGCAGCATCCCGACGAGGATATAGGCGGGGATCACGGACTGTCCGAGGCGGTTCGCGAGCGCGCCGGCGACCGCGACCGCGACGAACATGACGCCGACGTCGAGCAGCGCCACTACCGACCACCGCCGGCGACAACGACCGCGGTGCCGGACGCGACCGCGGCCGACACGGCATCCGGGGCGTCGAGATCCGACGCGCCGAATCGACCGCTCATCCCGTGAGGATCTCTTCGAACGCCGCGCAGTTCTCGGGCGTGCCGACCCCGATCAGGGTGTCGCCCTCGCCGAGGGTGGTCCCGGCGTCCGGGCTGTCGATCACCTCGTCGTCGCGCTGGATCGCGACGACCGCGAGCCCGGTCCGGTTACCGATGTCGGCGCTCTCCAGCGTCTCGCCGACGAGCGGCGATCCGGGGGGAAGCTCGTACCACTCCAAGAGGATGCCGCCCGGCAGGGTCGTCTCCTGCGTCTCCGGTTCGACCGGCTGGAAGTACGCCCCCTCGATGATCGAGCCGATCGTCCGCGCGAGGTCGTCGGAGAACTCAAACGCCTTCTCGGAGTCGGCGTCGGGGTCGCTCCGCCGGAACACCTCGCGTTTCCCGGTGTTGTGGATGACGACGATCATCTCCTCGCCGCCGCCTAACTCGATCTCGAACTTCTTCCCGACCCCCGGGAGGTCGGACTCGGTGATCGTCATACAAGGGCCAGCGCGCCCACGGTAATATGTGTACACCTCTCGTCGCCGCGGCCGGGCGTGGACACCGCTCGTTGCGGTCGGGTCCGTCGGACCGACCCGAAACCCCGCCCGACGACTGGCCCGAAATCACGTCGAACGCGCGTCGGCCGCGCACCAAACGCTAAGTGGGGCGGGAACGAGATGCGCGGTATGTGGGGCTCCCGGGGAAGTCGGGACCGGCGAACGGTCGTCTGTATCGCGTGCGGGGACTCGGTGCTGCGGGAGGACGCCCGCGAGTACGACAAGGAGGGCGACCGCTGGAGCCGGCGCGACAAGGAGTTCGAGTACCTCTGTGCCGACTGCGACGACGAAATCTGTCACCAGCCTCGCGACGGGCTCGAATCGCTACTACGCTCCATCGAGGCGGACGGACTCACCGACGAGGAGTTCCTCGACCGCTACGTCGAGGCGGTGGCGGGCGGCGACGTTGACCGCACCGACGAGGACAGATCGGGTGCGCGCTCGGACCGCGGCCAGTCGGATAGGCGGCGCTCCGACCGCGACCGCGACCGAGACCGGTAGCCCCGTCGCCGGATCGAGTCCCCGTCAGCCCGCCCGACAGGCCTTTCTAACGGACCCGCGTTGGTGGAGGTATGTCAGACGACGAGCCGAAGCCCGGGTCCGCCGAGGACCAGGGCCCCGTGACGATCACGCCGGAGCTCGCGGACCGACTCGCGGAGAAGCGCGAGGAGCTGTTCGAGGAGTTCGAGATCCGCGACGAGTTCCCGAGCGAGGTCCTCCGCGAGGCGGAGGCGCGGACCGAGGGCGTCTACGAGGAAATCGAGGCCGAGATCGACGAGCGCGAGGACCTCCGCGACCTCACCACGTGGACCACGGACCCGGTCGACGCGCAGGACTTCGACGACGCGATTTCGATTAAACGCGAGGAGGGCGCCTACCGGTTGTGGGTCCACATCGCCGACGTCACCCACTACGTCACCCCGGACACCGCGATGTGGGAGGAGGCGGTCGAGCGCGCCAACACCGTCTACATGCCCGACTACACGATCCACATGCTTCCGCCGGTGCTGGCCGAGACGGTCTGCTCGCTCGTCCCGAACGAGGACCGACTCGCGCACACCGTCGAGATGGAGATCGACGACGAGACGCTATCCTTCGAGGACATCGACATCTACAAGTCCGTCATTAACTCCGACGAGCGACTCACCTACAAGGAGTGCGAGAACCGGCTGGAGGACCCCTCGCTCCCCCTCGGCGAGGAGAACGCGCTCGCCTTCGAGCTCGCCGACCGCATGCACGAGCAGCGCAAGGCGGACGGCTCGCTCGTCTTAAATCCCCGGCGCGACCGCGCGCACACCATCATCGAGGAGTCGATGCTGAAGGCGAACAAGGCGGTGACGCACACGCTGATGTGGGACCGCGGCGTCGAGGCGATGTACCGCGTCCACCCGCAGCCGACCCCCGACCAGTGGAACGAGGCGCTCAAAGAGATCCAGGAGCTCGACGGCGTCTCCATCCCGGGCGAGGCGTGGGGCGACGACCCCCGGAAGGCGGTCAACGCCGCCTTGGAGGAGTCGCCCGAGCGCCAGCTCAACAAGATCCAGCGCGCCGTGCTGAAGGTGATGCCGCGCGCGAAGTACATGAACGACCCGTTCGGTGGCCACCACGCGCTCAACTTCGACATCTACGGCCACTTCACCTCGCCGATCCGCCGCCTGTCGGACACGATCAACCACTGGATCGTCCACGAGAACGACGTGCCCGAGACCCTCGTCGAACTCTGCGACCACGCCAGCGACAAGCAAAAGGACGGCGAGACCGCAGAGCGGCTGTACAAGCAGTTCCTCCAAGAACAGGGGCTCGACCCCTACGCGGTCAACAACCGCGGCGTCGAGATCGTCGAGGATTCAGAGGAAGCGAAACACACCGCCTGAGCGGCGAGAGATATAGACCTGTGCGGCCGCAAAGCGTGGTATGGGCGCACACGACCACGACAGCGCGGACCGGCACGAAGGGGACCCGCTCGAACCGACCGGCGATCCCGAGCGCGACGCGGAGCGCGCGGCGACGGTCGGCGGCTTCACCGGGGCGGTCCTCGGCGCTCGGGGTGGCCCCGTCGGCGCCGGCATCGGCGCGCTGCTGGGCGGGTCGACGGGCTACGCCGTCGGCTACGCACTGAGCGAGATGGAGTCGGCGGAGGACGAGCCGTTCGAGCACGACGAAGCCGGACGCGAGACGACGGAGGCCGATCCGGACGCGACCGAGACCGACAGCGGGCCCGTCACGATCGACGTCCAGTCGGAGGGAGAGCGCGACGGAGATGCGGACGACGGAGGGGAAAGAGGCGATCACGAGGAGTACGAGGCGGACGACGAAGCGGCAGAAGCGGGCGACCACGGGGAGGGCGAGGCGGACGACGGGGGAGGAGAAGCGAACGGCCACGGGGCGGACGATCACGACGATTCCGGCGAACGAGCGGGCGACGACGACTCAGCCGAGGACGAAGGCGACCGCGACGGGGGCGCGGACTGACCAGCGGCGCCCCGGATCAGTCCCGTCGCGTCGCAAAGCGTGACACCGCCGTCGCTGACACCGCGCCGAGCGCCGCGATGATCGCCAGCACGACGAACAGCTCCGACGGGCCGGCCCGGGTGAGTATCGTTCCGGCCAGCGTCGACCCGAGCGCGCCGATCCCGAAGATCCCGACGTACGTGTAGCCGAACGAGAGGCCGCGCGCCTCGCTGGGCGAGTATGCCGCCACCGTCGCCTGCGAGAGCGGCTGGACGGTGAACAGCGCGACGCCGAGCGCGAGCGACACCGCGACGAACGTGGCGACCGCCCCCGTCGCGGGGATGAAGAGCAGCGCGAGCGCGGACAGAACACCCATCAGCGCCATCAGCCCGCGCTCCGGCGGCACGCGGTCAGCGATCCGACCGCCGAGGAACTGGCCGAACACGCCGACCGTGAGGACCGCCACGTAGAGGTACCGTCCCGCGTCGAACTGATCGGCGTACGGGCTCTCCGGGTCGACCAACTGGAGGTCGACGAGCCCGCCGAGCACGTCGCCGAGGAGGTCCGGCAGGAACGTGAGGAACGTCCGGTAGTAGAGCCCGCTGAACGTGACGAACGCGAACACGAGCAGGAACCCCCCGGCGATCAGGATCCGAGTGTCCGTCGCGACCGACGACAGCGAGACATCGCCGCTCGCGCCGCCGGTCGAGTCCCCGTTCGGACCCCCGTCGGCGGCCGACGCTCCCGGCTCGGGGTCCGCGGACGAGAGCGCCGCGTCCACGTCGACGGTGACGCCGTACGCGGCGACGGCGACCGCGGGGAGCGCGAGCGCGGCCGTGACGAGCCGCCAGTCGAACGCCAAGAGCAGCAGCGCGGTCGCCAGCGGACCGAGCGCGATCCCGAGGTTCCCGCCGATCCCGTGGTAGCCGAGCGCGGTCCCGCGCTGGTCGACCGAGGTCGAGAGCAGCGACAGCCCCGCGGGGTGATAGACGCTCGCGGTGAGTCCCCATATCGCGACGGCCACGGCGAGGACGGGGAGCGTCGGCGCGAGGCTCACGGCGAGGAACGAGCCCGCCATCCCGGCGAGGCAGGCGAGGATGAGCGGCTTCGACCCGAAACAGTCGACCAGGATACCGCCCGGCAGCGCACCGACCCCGAACAGCCCGTAGCCGAGCGTGACGACGACGCCGAGCGCGGCCGCCGTCGTCGAGAACTCACCCACCCACACCGTCAACAGGATGGGGATCGACAGCTCGTATGTGTGGACGAGCCCGTGCGATCCCGCGGTGAATCCGACTATCCGTCGCTCGGCGGCGTCCATGTGAGTCGCGGGTTCGGCGGGTCCGTTCATAACCTCGGGGGTACCCGCCGCGGTTGCCGAGAGTGCGGGGCGTCGGCGGCGTCCCGAGGCGGACGACGACGACGAACGCTGTTCCGAGAGGTCTGACGGGACGCAGAAAGCGCCTCGCACTCGGGCCGCGCCCGCCGGACCGGTCGGGAAGCCGGTTATAGCGTCGACGTGTACAGGAGCAGACCGACGGCGATCACCGAGACCAACAGGATCCACCCGACCATGATTACCCCCATCTGACGGTGCGTGAGGTTGGTTCCCTCGAGTATCTCAGAGACGCTCATACGCCGACGGATTCGCCGAGGGTATTTAATCGCTTCCAACGGGAGAGATCCGGCGTGCGAACCGGGTCGGAACGACCGAAACGGGAGTCGAGTGGGCTCACAGGGGTCTCGTGAGGATCAACGAACGGGACCGCGCGAGCTGCGCGGGTTGCGCCGCTCACGACCTTGCTCGCGGCGGAAAACATGGACTCGCGGGGATTTGAACCCCGGGCCTCTTCCTTGCGAAGGAAGCGATCTGCCACTGATCTACGAGCCCTCACGACGAACCAATCGCCGTTCGTATTTGTACCTTACCTTTCGACGACCCGTGCGGGAGTCGCTCGCATCCGGCGGCCGAATCGGTTCGGTCGAGGAACCGAAACATCGCGAAGCCGGCCGGCACCGACGGGGTTACATGTCCAGCGGGCGAACTGTTTGATCCTGCGGTTCTTGGTCGGCTCTACGACCACATAACGTTTTTGAGATGCGTACCACATTCGTTACTCTTTTGCCCGCGGACGACCGACTGTAAGGTATGTCAGACGCGACGGCGACCGACGCGGACACCGACGTGGACTCGGCCGCGCTCGCGGCCCTCAAGCACGTCGGGCTGGTCGGCGGGCTCTCCGAGACGAAGGTGTCGTGTGCGGCGCTCGGTGACCGGCTCGACGCCTCAACGCAGACCGCCTCTCGGCGCCTCCAGACCCTCGAATCCGCGGGTTACGTCGAGCGCGACGTGGTCAGTGACGGGCAGTGGGTCCGCGTGACGGACGCGGGCGAAGCCGCGCTCCGCGCGGAGTACGCCGACTACCGCCGGCTGTTCGAGTCGGACGTCGGACTCTCGCTCCGTGGGTCGGTCACCGGCGGGATGGGCGAGGGGCGCCACTACATCACGCTCTCGGGCTACGCCGAGCAGTTCCGCGAGCGCCTCGGCTACGACCCGTTCCCGGGCACGCTCAACGTCGACCTCACCGAGGAGAGCGTCCGCCGACGCGGCGAGATGGCCGGTATCGACGCCGTGCCCATCGACGCGTGGGAGAGCGAGGAGCGCACCTACGGCGCGGCCACCTGCTACGGGGTCACCCTCGTCGCGGGCGACGAGCGCTACGAGGAGGTCCACGCCATCGTCCCCGATCGGACCCACCACGACGACGACCAGCTCGAACTGATCGCGCCGGACCGGCTGCGCGACGCGCTCGACCTCGCCGACGGCGACGCGGTGGAGGTCCGCGTCGAGCCGACGAGCCGGGCCGACGAGCCCGGATCGGTCGCGGCCGAGACGGAGGTCGCCTGATGCGCGCCGACGTCGACGCCGACCCGGAGGCGAGCGCGGGCGGAGCGGAATCGGCCGACGCCACCGAGGGGACCGAGCCCGCGGACGACGCCGACGCGGTCGAGCGCGCGCTTGACGCCTTCCGCGCCGGCGACCCCGTCTGCGTCCACGACTTCGCGGACCGCGAGGGGGAGACAGACATCGTCTACCCCGCGGGCGCGGTCGACGAGGCCGCGGTCGCGCACATGCGCAACGACGCGGGCGGCCTGATCTGCGTGGCCGTGAGCGACGCGGTGGGCGACGCGTTCGACCTGCCGTTCCTCGCTGACGCGCTCGACCACCCCGCGGTCGACGACGACCCGGACTACGACGACCGCTCCTCGTTCTCGCTGCCCGTGAACCACCGCGAGACGTTCACCGGGATCACCGACGCGGACCGCGCGAAGACCATCGCCGAGGTGGCGAACGCGGCCGGCCGCGTCCGCGGCGACCCGGGCGGGTACGGCCCGGAGGACTTCGCCGCGGAGTTCCGCGCGCCGGGTCACGTTCACCTCCTGCGCGGCGACCGCGACGGGCTCTCGGGGCGCACCGGTCACACCGAACTCGGCCTCGCGATGGCCGAGGCGGTGGGCGCCGCGCCCGCCGCCGTGGTCTGCGAGATGCTCGACGACGAGACGGGCGACGCGCTCTCGCCCGCGGACGCCGCCGCCTACGCGGCCCGCCGCGACATCCCGTACGTCGAGGGCGCGGCCCTCGTCGAGGCGCTGAAATAATCGACCGCCGCTACTGTCGGCGCGCGCCTGCGAGCGGTCGCCCTCGGCGACCGCGAGTCAGCGCGTGCGAGGGAGTCAGTCGCCGGAGCGAAGCGGGGGCGACTGACGAGGCTGGGGAGGTGAGAGGTGCTGTACGGAGCGGTGCGGGGTGGGACTCAAAGGGGCAGCCGTGAGGGCGACGTAGGCGACGCAAGCACTGGAACGAAGGAGTGAACGCAGTGAGCGACCGAGTGAAGCGCGCAGCGAGCGTACGTCGCCCTCACGGCTGGGGCTCTGGCGGTGTTCGTGTCGGGATCGTCTCTGTTTCGCCGAGCGGCTGGGGCTTTGTAAGTGGTTGTCGTTGTCCCGTCAGAGGAATCGAAACTCGGTCCGTCCCGACAACCCCGACCGGTTGTCACAGTTTTAAGCCCGCCGGCCGCAACTACCGAGTATGGGATTCGACGAGATGGACGTCGACACGATCTGGAAGAACGGGGAGTTCCTCGACTGGGAGGACGCGACGACCCACGTTCTGACCCACGCGCTCCACTACGGGAGCGGCGTGTTCGAGGGCGTCCGCTGTTACGACACCGAGCAGGGGCCGGCGATCTTCCGGTGGGAGGAACACCTCGACCGGCTGTTCGACTCGGCGAAGATGTACGACATGGACATCGAGCACTCGCGCGAGGAGATCACCGAGGCGACCCTCGAACTCCTCGATCGGCAGGACCTCGACTCCGCGTACGTCCGACCGATCGCCTACTACGGGTACGATTCGCTCGGCGTCTCGCCGAAGGGCTGTCCGACCGACCTCGTCCTCGCCGCGTGGCCGTGGGGGGCGTACCTCGGCGAGGAGGCCCTCGAGGAGGGGGTCGACGTGATGGTCTCCTCGTGGCGGAAGCACGCCTCCTCGCAGGTGCCGACGAACGTGAAGACGACCGGGCTCTACGTCAACTCCATGCTGGCGGGCGAGGAGGCGCGCCGGAACGGCTACGTCGAGGCCATCGTCCTGAATAAGGAGGGGAACGTCGCGGAGGGACCGGGCGAGAACATCTTCATGGTCAACGACGGCGAGATATACACCACCGGCCCCGCGCAGTCGATCCTCGAGGGGATCACCCGCGACACCGTGATCGCCCTCGCCGAGGAGCGCGGCTACGAGGTCCACGACGAGGCGGTCATCTCCCGCGGACAGCTGTACACCGCCGACGAGCTGTTCTTCACCGGCTCCGCGGCCGAGGTCACCCCGATCCGCTCGGTCGACGACACGGAGATCGGCTCGGGAAGCCGCGGCCCGGTGACCGAGGAGCTTCAGGACGCGTTCTTCGACCTGGTCGAGCGGCGGACCGACGACCACGACGAGTGGTTCACCTACCTGTAGCTCGCCTCGCCTGCTTTCTCTAGATCTTTTTAAATCGCCGCGCGCGAAGAGCCGCTAGTCACTCGAACTGCCGGCCGCTCGAGCCGCTACTCGCTCGAACCGCTCCCGTCGGTCGCCGACCCCTCGCCGTCGCTCGGGGTCCCGTCCGTCCGGACGCGTCCGAAGCCGCCCGGGGTCCCGTCGCCGTCGCCCTCCGTGGGCGCCTCCTCGTGGACGGGGACCTGATGAGCGGACTCGGCGAATCCGGCGGAGAGGACCCGCGTCATCCCCTCCTCGACCGTCTCGCCGGTCTCCTCGACCCGGTCCGGTTCGACCTCGATAACGAAGCCGGTGGTGATGTTCGGGGCGGTCGGCATGAACAGGACGATCTTTCCGTCTCGGGTCTTCTTCCCCGTCCGGAACGCGGTCATCCGGATCCCGGGCCACGTCTCGATGTACACCGGGCTCTGTAGCTCGTCGGTGCCGGAGATCGCCGTCTCGATCGCGAGCTTCGAGGCGTTGTACACGACTCGGAGTGCTGGGATCCGGTTGATCGCGTCGTCCACCGCCGACTCCGCCAGCCGACCCAGCGTCGTCCGCATGAAGTACCCCACCGCGAGCACCACGGTCGCGAACACTGCGAACGCGATGACGACGCGGGAGACGGGCTCTAGCGGCGCCGGGATGACCTCGGGCTGGAGCCCCTCGATGAGCGGGATCGAGGCGATGTACTGGTAGATCCAGCGGAGGACTAACAGGAGGACGAGGAGCGGCGCCAGCACGATGAGCCCGCTGGCGAAGTCGCGTTTCCACGTGGACATCTATCGGATCGGTATGTGTCGGCAATCCTTAAGAGGGCTTCCACGCGCCGGCGGCGCGGGCGAGGTCGCGAGGCGTCGCGTCGACTACTGCCCCAGCACCGCCCGCGCCGCGAACGTCAGGTTCTCCTTGCGCTCGCGGACGCGGCGGTAGAAGTACGAGAGCCACTTGTCGCCGTAGGGCGCGTACCGGTGGACGTCGACCCCCTGCGCGGCGAGGTCGCGCTGGGCGTCCTCGCGGACCCCCATGAGCATCTGGACCTCGTAGTCGGCGCCGCGGTCGCGGGCGAGCCGGTCGGCGAGCGAGATCATCTCGGGGTCGTGACTGCCGACCGCGATCCCCCGGTCGCGCCGCTCGAACAGCGTCGTCAGGTCGTCGCGGTACGCCTCGTCGACGCGAGCCTTGTCGGTGTACGCGATCGAGGACGGCTCGTCGTAGGCCCCCTTCACGAGCCGGAGCTTCCCCGGAACGTCGATCAGGCGGTCGAGGTCGTCCGCGGTGCGCCTGAGGTTCGACTGGACGCACTGCCCGACGCTCCACGGGTAGTCGGCGGCGATCGACTCGAAGGCGTCGAGGGTGGCGTCGGTGGTGTCTGCGTCCTCCATGTCGCACCAGACGAACGCGTCGACCTCGTGGGCACGAGCGACGATCTCTCGGTAGTGCTCCTCAAACAGGTCGGTCGAGACGTCCATCCCGATCTGCGAGGGCTTCACCGAGACGCAGGCGTCGAGGCCGCTATCGGCGATGTCGTCGAGCAGCCCGAGGTAGGCGTCGGTGTCCGCGCGGGCGTCCGCGGGGTCGTCGTAGTGTTCGCCGAGCAGGTTCAGAATGACCGCGACGCCGTCCTCGTTCGCGGCGCGGACGTGGTCGAGGGCCGCCGGGACGCTCTCGCCGGCGACGAACCGGCTAGCGACTGGGGGGATCATACTGAGCGTTCCGGCCGGCGCGAACTTTACCTTTGTCGAGTCGGCGGCGACGACCGCAATCGCGTGTGCGGTGCGGCGACCGGCGGCGACGGATCCGGGGTTTATAACACGCTGCGCGCCGCCCGTGGGGACATGATCGGTACGCTCGTCGCGACCGCGTTCTGGGCGATGCTCCCGGCGTACGTCCCGAACAACGCCGCGGTGTTGGCCGGCGGCGGACGCCCCATCGACGGCGGCCGCGAGTGGCGCGGGGCGCGGCTGCTCGGCGACGGGAAGACATGGCGCGGCACCGCGGTCGGCACTCTCGTCGGCGTCCTGCTCGCGCTCGCGCTCAACGCGCTCGCCGCCCCAGCGAGCGCGGCGCTCGGGAGCGACCTGCCGACGTTCGCGCTCCCGGCGGCGTTCGCGCTCGCCTTCGGCGCGATGTGCGGCGACATCGGCGCCTCGTTCCTCAAGCGTCGCTCGGGCCGCGAGCGCGGCGCCGCGTTCCCCGGTCTGGACCAGTTGGACTTCGTCGTCGGCGCGCTGGGGCTCGTCTTCCTCGTCGACACCGACTGGGCGCTCGCTGCGTTCACACCGGGCGTCCTCGCCGTCATCCTCGTGATGACTCCGGTCCTCCACGTCGTCACGAACGTCGGCGCGTACGCGCTCGGAGTCAAAAACGAGCCGTGGTGAGCGACGCTACGCTTCCGCCCGCGGCGTTCGGTCTGCCCTGATGTTTGGTTTCGACTCTTTTTGTATCTCTTGTTGATCGATTGTCCGCGTAATTCGCAGCGACGAGAACGGCAGAAAGACATATATATTGGTGTGGCATACGATGACACGCATGTCTAGTAGTGCACCCAGCTCGGACGACGACGTGTTCGACGAGTTCCTCTCCGACCGCGGCCACGAGACGGAGATCGTAGGCTGGGAGCGATCCTATAACAAGCTCCAGTGTCCCGAGTGCGGTGCGCTCCACGAGGAAGGAACCGCGACGTGTTCGGTCTGCGACTGGCGGCCGAACTGACGCGCGCCGCGTTCCGCGAATTTTCTTTCCGTCATACCCCCCGGTAGTATTATGTGGAATTACTCGATAGTGACTATCATGCCGACCTGTCAGAACTGCGGTTCCTTCGTCACGACAGATTACGTTCGGGTGTTCACCCCGAACGAGGTCGATCGGCCCCGCGTCTGTCCGGCCTGCGAGGACCTGGTCCGCGACGGCGCCGACGTGCGGGAAGCGCGCGCGACGCGGAGCGGCTGACGGACCGACCGGACGATGACGCGACGCTCTGCCGCCGCGGTCCGGCGCGCGCATCGAGGGCAACCGAGCCACGGCGTTTAAGGAGAACCGGAATCTGGAGGTAATAATGACTGATACCACGGTGACGCGGCTGTTCGGGGGGCCCGGGAGCGGGAAGACGACCGCGCTCCTCGACCGCGTCGAGGAGATCCTCGACGAGGAGGGCGCCGACGTGCGCGACGTGCTCGTCGTCTCGTACACGCGCGCGGCCGCCGCCGAGATCCGCGAACGGCTCGCCGAGCGGCTCGACATCTCCCCGCGCAGCCTCCAAGGGAACGTGAGCACGATGCACGCGAAGGCGTACGAGCTGCTCGACCTCTCGCGAGGCGACGTGGTGGGCGAGGACGACAAGGAGGCGTTCTGCGAGGAGTACGGCATCGAGTTCGAGGACCAGCACGGCGGCGCCGGTCGCCGGACCGCGCGGTCGACGACCATCGGCAACAAGATCATCGCCACCTCGCAGTGGCTCCAGCGCACCGAGCGCGACGTGGCCGACTGGTACGACGTGCCCTTCCAGTGGAATGTCGAGGAGGTCCGGCTCCCGCCCGAGGAGGACCCCAACGCCCAGCAGGGGAACAAGTACACGCCGACGTGGCCCTCCGACGACGACCGGATCGACATCCCCGAGACGATCCGGGCGTGGCGGACGTACAAGGGGGAAAACGACCTCGTCGGCTTCGCGGACATGCTCGAACGGGTCGCGCAGCGCTCGCTCGTCCCCAGCGTCGACTACCTGATCATCGACGAGTTCCAAGACATCACGACGCTCCAGTACAACGTCTTCGAGGAGTGGCGCCCGCACATGGAGAAGGTGCTCATTGCCGGCGACGACGACCAGGTCGTCTACGCGTGGCAGGGGGCCGACCCCGACCTCCTCCTCGACACCGACGTCGACGAGGACGTGGTCCTCCCGAACTCCTACCGGCTCCCCTCGGAGATCCTCAACGTCGTCAACGCCGAGATCCGCCACATCGACAAGCGGCAGGAGAAGGACCTCCACCCGCGCACGGAGGGCGGTTCCGTCGAGGCGATCGAGTCGCCGTCGATGATCGAGCTCGTCCGGAACGTCCGGTACACCGTCGAGGACGACGAGGGCGACGTGATGTGCCTGTTCCGCGCCCGGTACCAGATGTTCGACTTCATCGACGAGTTCATCGACCACGGCATCCCGTTCACGATGCTCACCGACGGGCGGATGTGGACCGACCGCGTCCAGGACTACGTCAGCGCGATCGAGAAGGCCGAGGCCGGCGACCCGGTCACCGGGCTGGAGGCACGGCGGCTGGCGGACATGCTCCAGGAGTCGGCGTTCGGGACCCACGACCGCGAGGAGTTCTACGACTTCCTCGACGACCGCGAGGAGGCGGCCGACTCCGACGATGTCGCCGACATCGACATCGCGGCCGACACGCTCGACGAGTACATCCCGTTCATGCCCGACACCGCCAGCGCCGACGACATGGTCCGGAAGGTAACGAGCTTCCAGCGCAAGTCGATGGGCGCGTACTTCGAGGGCGAGTACCAAGGCACTGACCCGACCCGCGTCCGCGTCGGCACGATCCACTCGGCGAAGGGCCGCGAGGCCGACCACGTGTTCGTCGCTACCGACCTCACGGAGAAGGTCGTCGAGCAGATGGCGGCCTCCATCGACGACCCGACCGACGTCGACGGCGTCGAGGAGTTCACGAAGTCGACGAGTCCCGTACCCGTCCTCACCGACAACGAGCGCCGCGTCTTCTACGTCGGGATGTCCCGCGCCCGCGAGCGGCTCGTGATCATGGAGAGCCTCATCAGCGGTGCGCCGACGCTGCCGATCAGCGTCCTGTTGTTCAACGAGCTCCGGGAGGAGCCGGCCCAGGAACTCGTCGAGGAGGTCCAGGCGGAGCTGGCGGTGCCAGAGCCCGAGCCGTGAGCGAGGACGACGCGACCGCCACCGACCACGCAAAAAATCCCCGCCCGCTCCGGACCGACCTCCGACCGATCGTCGAGGCGGTCCGCGACGCCGACGCGGCCGCGTTCGTCGCCGTCGGCGACCGCTTCGACGACGACCTGCGCTACCTCTCCCGCTTCGCCGGCCCGGACAGGCCCTCCGCGCTGGTCGTCGTCCCGACGGGCGAAGCGACCGGCGACACCGTCGGCCGCGCCGTCCTCTGTGCGCCCGCCCTGTTCGGCGAGCAGGCCGAACGCGAGTTCGTCGCGAGCGCGCGGGCGTCCCACGAATCGGGGAACGGTGGGCCGACCGACGACGAGGTCGGCTTCCACGACGGGGTCGCCCGCGAGGTCCGGACGGAGCGCGTCGGCGACCACGCCGGCGAGCGCGCGGCCGCGGCCGCCGCGGATCTCGCGGGGGGAGCGAGCGGCGACGGGGAAGGAGTCCTGACGCCCGCGTCGATTCCGCACGACGCCGCGGTGTACCTCGAACGGGCGGGGTTCGAGCCGGCGTCGACGGAGGCGGTCGCGACCGCCAGGGCGCGAAAGACGCCGGCGGAGCGGGACCGCATCCGGCGCGTCCAGCGCGCGACGGTGGCCGGGATCGCCCGCGCCGAGGCCGTCCTCGCCGACTGCGAGGCCGTCGACGAGGGGAGCGAGGAGACGGCGGCCGGGCGGGCCGACGACGACCGCCGACCCCCGCTCCGGTGGGACGGGGAGCCGCTGACGACGGAGCGACTCCGCCGCGAGGTGAACGCGGCCCTCGCCGCGCGCGGCGTCCGCGACGCGGGCAACACCGTGATCGGCGCCGGTCCCTCGGCGGCCGACCTCCACTACGTCGGCGACGACCCGGTCCGGCCGGGCGAGACCGTACTGCTCGACGTCTCGCCCCGCGGTCCCGACGGGTACTACGGCGACGCGACCCGGACGTTCGTCGTCGACGGCGACGGCGGCTGGGCGCGGCGGGCGTACGTCGCGGTCGAGGCCGCGCGCGAGGCCGCGCTCGACGAGGTCGAGCCGGGCGTCCCGGCGAAGACCGTTCACGGCGAGGCGGCGGCGGAGCTCGCCGCCTACGGCTTCGACCCGAACGCCGGAGAGGGCGAGGCCGGCTTCACCCACGGCACCGGCCACGGCGTGGGCGTGAGCCTCCACGAGAGGCCGTCGCTGTCGGGCGCGGGCGAACTGCGTCCGGGACACGTCGTCACCGTCGAGCCCGGCGTCTACGATCCGGATATCGGCGGCGTCAGGCTGGAAGACCTAGTCCTCGTCACTGAAGACGGATACGAGATACTGGCGGAGCATCCGTTCGGCATCGCGCCGCGCGAGCGGGAGTGAGCGGCGGGTAGCTACGACCGGTCTTTGCGCTATCGGCGCGCCTTTTGAGACTCCCGCCGAAGCCCGATACGCATGCGATCCGAGCCCTCCGTCGGATCCGGCGCCACCGCCGGGTCCGAATCGGTCTGGCGTATCGCGAGGCGTAGATGTTCAACGGCGGTGGCGGTTCTCGTGGCCGCGACGGCGCTCGTCGGGGTCGTCGTCGCCGGGAGCGGCGTCGCGGCCGCCGACGGAACCGCCGAACTCGGCGCGGGCGTCGTCACCGTAAGCGAGGACGGGAGCGCCGAGTTCACCGTCGAGACCGACGGCGTCGACGCGTTCGAGGTCGTCGTCGGCAACGAGGAGGAGGTCGGATACGAACTCCGCGCCACGGTGACGCCGGACGGCGACGGCGTCACGACGCTCGTCTTCACCCACGCCGAAACCGGCGGGAGCGGCGCCCCGCTGACCGCCGCCGACGGCGGCGCGGTGGAGATCGACTACGAGACGACCCTGAGCGAGGCGATCGCTCCCGGAAGCTACGACGCGGAACTGTTCGTCGGCGGCGACCCCGCGGACGTCGCCACGCTCGTCGTCGAAGACCGAACGGGCGACGAAAGCGGGGGCGACGGAAGCGGCGGGGACGGCGCGACCGACGGCGAGTCGGCCGAGGCCGTCACGGTCACCGAGGCGGACGTCGAGGCGGCCGATCTCGTCGTCGCCCCGGCGGAGACCGAGCTGAGCGTTCCGGTGACCGCCGAGGACGGCGAGACCGTGACCCTCCGGATCCGCTCTGACGGCGACGCGAGCCCGAGCTTCCTCATGACCGAAGCGGCGACGGTCGAGAACGGGACGGCTAGCGCGGCCTTCGATCTGCGTCGGACGACCCACGGAGACCGCGCGACGCTGACCGTCCGCGGGAACGAGGCGGTCAACGAGTCGAGCGCGCGCGAGGTGCTCGTCGTCGACGAGGAGATCGGCGTCGAGGAACGCGACGGCGTCCTCGGCCTCGAAGCGCCCGGGTTCGGGGTCGTCGCCGGCGGGCTCGCTGTGCTCGTCGTCGCGATCGTTGCCCGGCGGCGGGAGTGAGAGCCGGGCCGAGTCACTTTTCGACCGAATCGCCCTCGGAGCCGGCGGCGTCGTCGTCTCCACGAAGCTGTCGCAGTAACAGTCCCGAGAGCAGCCGTCGGAGTATGGTGGCGGGGTCGAGGAAGTACTGCGGGAGGACGACCATCGCGGCGGCGACGACGAGCAGGCCGGCGCCGAGCGCGACCTCGCCGGCGAACAGGCGGACGACGGCGTAGTTCGCGAGCGGGAGCGCGAAGACGAGCGACGCCGCCAGCCCGATCATGTCCAGCACTCCGAGTCGCATCGACCCTCCGTTGATCCCCGGGGGGCAAAAGGGGCCCGGCCGCGACGACGGGCGGTCGAGCTCCCTGAGCCCGGCCGGACCCAGAACCGATATCCGTCGCCCGCCCCCAGTTCCGGTATGTTCACCGGCATCGTCGAGGGCACCGGTACGGTCCGCGAGCGGACCGAGACCGACGACGGCCTCCGGCTTCGGATCGGCGTCGACGGATTCGACGACCTCCACCACGGCCAGTCGATAAGCGTGAGCGGCGTCTGTCTGACCGTCGAGGAGCACGGGAGCGACGACGGCGGCACGACCGACGGCGGCGACTGGTTCTCGGTGTTCCTCGCGAGCGAGACGGTCGCGAAGACGTACCTCGGCGGGATCGAGGCGGGGGACGCCGTCAACGTCGAGCGCGCGATGCCCGCCGACGGGCGGTTCGACGGCCACGTGGTCCAAGGACACGTCGACACCGTCGCCGAGGTGACGGGAATCGAGCGCGTCGGAGAAGACTGGCGGTTCACGTTCGCGACTCCGGAGGGACACGGCGACTACCTCGTCGACAAGGGGTCCGTGACGCTCGACGGCATCTCGCTGACGGTCGCCGAGAAGCGCGCGGGCGAGTTCGACGTGGCGGTCATCCCGACGACCTACGACCTGACGACGCTCTCGGAGAAGTCGGTCGGCGACCCGGTGCACCTGGAGGTAGACGTGATCGCGAAGTACGTCGAGAACATGCTGGACGGGTACGCGGCCGACTAACTGGCGACGGACCGACCCGTCCCCCTCAGTCCCCTGCGTCCTTCGCGCCCTTCACCGTCTCGCGGACGGCGTCGACGCCCTCGTCGTGGAGCAGGTCGCCGACGACGATCACGTCGCTGTGAGCGGCCATCTCGTTGGCCGACTCGTAGTCGTGGATGCCGCCGCCGTAAAAGAGCGTGGCGTCGTCTAAGGCGTCGTGAGCGGCCGCGACCTTCTCCGTGTCGCCGAACGTGCCCGAGTACTCGACGTAGACGATCTCCTGGCCGAACATACGCTCCGCGACCTTCGCGTAGGCCGCCACGTCGTCGGCGCTGAGGTCGCAGTCGGCTTCCGTCAGCCGGGCGACCGACGCCTCCGGGTTCAACACGATGTACGCCTCGGTGTGGGTCCGGGTCCAGTCGAGGTCGTCGATCCGGACCCACTCCTTGTGGGCGCCGGTTATCCAGAAGGGGCCGCCAGCGTTGAAGACGGTCGGGATCAGGTAGCCGTCGAGCGCCGGCGAGTCGATCACGACTCCCGGATTCGACGGCTCCTGGTACAGCGGCACGTCGTACTCCGCGGCGGCGTCGACCACGCGGGTCATCTTCTCCGCGGTGACGTCGAGGGTCCCACCGATCTCGATCGCGTCCGTCCCGGTCCGGCAGACGTCCTCGAAGGTCTCGCCCGCCCGGAGGTCCTTGTCGGGGTCGACCTTCAGCACGTGGTCCCAGTCGTCCCACGGGTTAGTCATCGGCCGAGACTCCACCGGGCGAGAACAAAAAGGTGCGGAAGCTATCCCGCCCCGGAGCCCCGAGCCGCGCCGCGCGGGAGGGCGGGGGCCTCACAGCAGGTCGTCGATCTCGTCGTTCTCGAACGCGGCCGCCGGGTCGGGCTTCTCCTCGCGCTCGTCGCGGACCGCCTGCCGAGCGCGCTCCAAGAACGCCTCGACGCGCTGCGAGCGCTCGACCCCCGCGAGGAGGACCAAGGCGGCGATCCGGTCGGAGTCGAGCGGGAAGTCGCCGCCGCGGACCTGCATCGACCCCGTCTCCTCCTGAAGCCACTTCCGCGCCTTCTCCGCGCCCTTCCGGGAGATCCGGTCCGGGCCGCCGGCGACCGCAACGAGGGCGGCGTCGGCGTCGGTGGCGCTCGGCAGCGACAGCCCGGTCATCACCGAACTCCGGACCGCGCTCGTCACGGTGTTGACGTTCTCTTGCGGGTCCTCGGCGGCGGGCGCCGACGCGAACCCGACCGCGGCCATCCCGCCCGCCCGGAGCGTGTTGATCACCTCGCTCGTGTCGACGACGGACTCGGCGACGCCCTCGACCGCCTCGCCGGCGGCGAGGACGAGCCCGATCCGCTTCGCCATCGAGGCGTTGATCGCCTCGTAGCCGCCCTCGACGGACTCGCCCGCCGAGCGCCACGCGTCGTTATCGAGCAGGATCGTCGCGTCTGACTCGCGGACCAGCGTCTTGAGCGACCGGCCGGCGTTCACCTGATACATCGTCCCCTCGTCGCGACCGGGGAGGACGCCGATGGCGTACACAGGTACGTCGTACACCCGGTTCAGCTCGCGGACGAGGACCGGCGCGCCGCCGGAGCCCGTCCCGCCGCCGAGGCCGGCCACGACGAAGACCGCCTCGGCCTCCGCGGTGACCTTCGGGGCGAGCGCGTCCAACACCTCGACCGCGTCTTCGTCCATCACTTCGGCGCCGAGTTCGTTGTCGCCGCCGACGCCGTGACCGTTGACGCGCGACTGCCCGACGAGGACCGTTTCGAGCGGGAGGGGGTCGAGGTCGGCCGCGGCGGTGTTGACAGCGATCGCGTCGAGGACCGCGCCGTAGCCGGCGTCGGCGTCGAACTCCGCGAGGGCGGTCGTGAGCTTACCGCCCGCCTGTCCGACGCCGAGGAGGACTGCTTTCATGCCCAGACGTACCGGTTCCCCCGATAATATCCTTTCCCCGACGTTTAAGAGTGAGACCGTGGGCAACAGGCCGCATGACCGATCACGCGCGGGGCGCGGAGCCGACGGACGCGGAAACGGACGCGACGCCGACGGGAGCGGACGGACCGGACGACCGGATCGAGTCTCGGCTCCGCGCCGTCGAGCGCGCGGTGACCGGGAGCGAGGCGCGGCCGGTCGACGCCGCCGCGGACGCAGAGGCGACGGCCGAGCGCGAGCGACTCGAGTCGCGGCTCGACGACCTCGAGGAGCGCGTCGCGGAGTTGGAGGCGGCGACGCAGGCGGTCCGCGGCTACGCCGGAGCGATCCGGGCCGTCAACCGCGAGGTCGAGCGCCGGGCCGACCTCGCGCTCGCGAGAGCGACCGAGGCCGGGCGAGAGAACGAACGGAGCGGCGGCAGTGTCGGCCGCGAGAGCAGCGCGAGCGACGGGCAGCGGGCCGACGACACCGTTCCGTCGGAGGGCGCCCTCGACGCCGCCCTGCCGGACGATCGCTCGCGGTCCGGACCGCGTACCGGCGGCAGCGGAACCGACGAGGCCGCCGGGGACGGCGACGGCGGGGCGTGGGCGACGGACGCGCTCGACCGCCTCCGGGAGTCGCTGTGAGCGAGCCGTGATCCGCGTGGCCCTCACCGTCCTCGTGGCAGTCGCGCTGCTGACGGCGTCGATGCCCGCGATCGAGACGGCCCGGACCGCGACGACGGCGGACCGGATCGGCGCCGAGGCAGACCGTCTGGAGCGGGCGATCGGCGGCGTAGTCGCCGGATCGTCGCCCGTAGACGACCCCGCCCTGGCGGCGCAGGCGACGGTGCGTTTCCGGGTCCCGACTGGGTTCGCCGCGGCGGAGGTCGACCGCGTCGCGCTCGTCGAGCCGCCGGACAGGCCGGGCGGCGTCGTGCTCGCGTACCGCGTCGAGGACCGGCCGAAGCGCACGGTCCGCGTCGGAACGGGACCGGTGGAGGTGACTGTCGATCTCGGCGGCGGACCGATCGAACTTCGCCCGGGCGGGACGAACCGCATTCGGCTCCGGTACGTCGACGACGAGGGGCCGACGGTCCGGATCAACCGAGCGGGGTAGACCGGGGCGGAGGGACGCGACGGCGCGGGACAGAATAGATTACGACAGGGCAGACCGGGACGACGCGGATCGTTTCGAGACGCGGCGGAACGGAACGGCGGGACGGCCGACGACTTATATAACAAACCGCGGGCACGCCCGTCATGAACCTCGGTATCACCGATCAACTCGCCGACGGGGCCGGCGAGACGCCGCTCCGAGCGCTCCCGTGGGTCGACGAGGACCGCGACGAGTGTCGGTGCGAGCCGGCGTTTCGCGAGCCCGTGGGAACTGGCGTCGAGGACAGGGTTATACTCGACGTCGACGCCGGCGCGTGTCCCGGACGCGGCGACCTCGCCGCGAGCGCCGACTGTCTCGCGACCGTCGTGGAGGCGCTCGGCGACCGCGACGCCGACGTGATCAGGACACGACACCGCGGCCGCGAGCGGTCGTACGCCGACCGCGCGGCCGACCTCCTGACCGCCGCCGGACGGTTCCGCGAGCGGGTCGGGTTCCGTGAGGAGCGGCTCGCCGAACGAGTCCTCCGCGACCCGCTCGGCGCCGCGGTAGAGGCCGCCGGGCGGGCGGGCCCTACGAAGCGCATCGCGGCCGAAACGGGGCTGCTGTCGGCCGCGGAGGATCTCGGCGGCGGCGAGAACTGGCCCGAGAGCGACAGCGTTCTGAGCGATCGCCTGCGGGCCCACGTCGGTCCGACGGCCGCGACCGCACGGGTCGCGGCCTCGCCGCCGCCGGGTGCGACGCTGGTCGATCGCTGGACGGTGCCGACCGGGGCGACGGTCCGGCTCTACGACGGCGACGACTCCCTCAGGACGTACCACCTCACGCCGCCGACGGTCGATCTGGACGCCGACGCCGTAGCGACGCTGGCCGCGGCGCGAGACCGGCTGCTCGACGACCCCCGCGGCGGCGACAGGGCCCCCGGACGAGCGGTGCGGGCGGCGGCGGAAGACGGCGACCCGGTCGCCGATCTGACGGAGATCCTGCGCCGACACACGCACGGCTACGGCGTGTTCGAACACGTCTTCGCCGACGAGAGGGTGAGCGACGCGACGGTGACGGCGCCGGTCGCGGAGAACCCGCTCCGCGTCGTGCTCGACGGGGAGCGGTGTCGGACGAACGTGCGGCTCCCCCCGGAAGGGGCCGCCACGCTCGCGTCGCGGCTCCGCCGGTCGAGCGGTCGGGCGTTCTCGCGGGCCACGCCGACGCTCGACGCGACGATCGAGTCCGAAACCGGTCGGGTCAGGGTCGCCGCGGTCACGGCCCCAGCCAGCGACGGGCTCTCGTTCACGTTCCGACGCGGGGATCCGGAGGCGTGGACGCTCGCGCGACTGGTGTCCGTCGACACCCTCACGCCCGCGGCGGCCGGGCTGTTGTCGGTGGCCGTCGAACGCGGGGTAGCGGGGCTTATCGCGGGCGGCCGGGCAGCCGGGAAGACGACCGCGCTCGGCTCACTGCTGTGGGAATTGCCCGCGGAAACGAGGGCGATCGCAATCGAGGACACGCCGGAACTCCCGGTAGACGCCCTCGCGGACGCCGGGCGAGACGCGCAGCGACTCTGCGTCGGTGACGGGGCCGAACTCGCCCCGGCGGACGCCGTTCGGACGGCGCTCCGGATGGGCGGCGGCGCGATAAGCGTCGGCGAGGTGCGCGGCGAGGAGGCGCAGGCGCTGTACGAGGCAATGCGTGTCGGTGCCGCCGGCGAGACGGTGCTGGGGACGATTCACGGCGAAGACCCGGCCGGGGTGGAGGAACGCGTCGTCACCGACCTCGGCGTCCCCCGCTCGTCGTTCGCCGCGACCGATCTGATCGCCGTGCTCGACGACCACCGCGTGGAGTCGATCGTCGAGGTCGGCGACCGCGACGGCGGCGTGAGCTTCGATCCGCTGTTCGAGCGGACCGAACGGGGACTCGTCGGCACGGGTCGGATCGACCGCGGTGAGAGTCGACTCATCGAGGCGCTCGGGGGGACGAACGAATCGTACGCGGCGGTTCGGGAGGTCATCGATCGGCGGAGCGACCGGATCCGCGAGGCGGTTCGGGCGGGACGCGTTTCGCCGGCGCGGTACGTCAGGGGAGACGTATCCGGCGATCCGAGCGGAGACGTGGGAGCCCCGGCCGATCGACCACGCGAGGGAGGAGTGAAGCACGGAGGCGGCGCATGAACGAGGACCGGTCGAAACCGACCGAGTGGTCGGCTCGTGTCGACGGAGAAGACGACGCGACCGCCTCGAAAGAACTGCGGCGGGCCGTCGCGTTTCTCGGCTGGGGCGTTTCCGCGGAGCGCGTCGTGGCGATCGGGTACCGGGCCGGCGTCGTCGTCGGGGCGGTTGTCGCCGCGGCCGCGGCGCTCGCTGCCGGCGCGGTCGTCGCCGCGCCGGCCGGACTGGCCGCCGCCGTCAGCGGCGTACACGCGGTCCACCGGGCGCCGGTGTGGCTCGCGTCGCTCCGGCGGACGCGGGCGCTGGGCGCGGCGCCGGGGCTCGTCGGGCGGCTCGTGTTGCGGATGCGGCTCGATCCCTCGACAGAGCGTGCGGTGCGGTTCGCCGGCCGGACGGGAGAGGGACCGTTGGCCGCGGCTCTCTCCCGCCACGAACGGGGCTGTGCGGACGGGCCGACGAGCGGCCTTCGAGCGTTCGCTCGCGAGTGGACTCCGTGGTTCCCGGCGATAGACCGCGCCGCCGCGCTGGTCCGGACCGCGGCGACCGCGCCGCCGGAGCGCCGCGGGCGGTGCCTCGACCGCGCCCTCGACGCGACGCTTTCGGGGACGACCGATCGGCTCGCGTCGTTCGTCGGCTCCGTCCGCGGGCCGGTCTCGGCGCTGTACGCGTTCGGCGTGCTGCTCCCGCTGGCACTCATCGCGCTCCTTCCCGCGGGCGCCGCCGCCGGCGTCGCGGTGGGTTCCGGACTCGTCGCCGGCCTGTACCTGATCGCGCTTCCGGGCGGGCTGGTGGCCGCCTCGGCGTGGCTGCTCTCCCGTCGCCCGGTGGCGTTTCCGCCGCCGCAGATCGGCGGAGACCATCCCGACGTGCCGAACCGACGCGGCCACGCGTTGGTCGTCGGCTGCGCCCTCGGTGCGGCCGCGGCCGCCGTCGCCGCGCGAGTCGTCGCGCCGTGGGCGTGGCCGGTCGCGGGGGTCGGCGTCGGAGTCGGGAGCGCGCTGTTCGTCCTCGCGCGACCCCGCCGCGCGGTGCTGTCCGAGGTCCGAGGCGTCGAGCGGGGGCTGCCGGACGCGATGACCGTGATCGGCGGAGACGTGGCGGAGGGGGTCGCGGTCGAGACCGCGGTCGCGAACGCCGGCGAGCGGCTCGACGGCGCGACCGGCGAGGTGTTCGAGCGCGCCGGTCGGCGGAGCGACACGCTGCGCGTCGGCGTCCGCGAGGCGTTTCTCGGACAGGGCGGGCCGGCCGCGGACGTGCCGTCGTCCCGGGTTCGCGGGGCGATCGCGCTGCTCTCCGTCGCCGCGCGGGAGGGGCGTCCCGCCGGCGACGTCCTGTTGGAGCTCGCCGACCAGCTGGAGTCACTACGGGAACTCGAACGCGACGCGCGCCGCCAGCTCGCGACCGTGACGGGGACGCTCTCGAACACCGCGGCGGTGTTCGCGCCGCTCGTGGGTGGAGCGACCGTCGCGCTCGCGACCGGGATCGACGCCGCCGATGTCGGGAGCCTGGGAGCCGGAGCGGCAGCGGGCGCCGACGCGCTCGGCGGAGGCGGACTGGGCGCGGAGAGCGGAGTGGCCGCTGGCGGGAGCGGGGCGGCGAGCGACGGCGCGAGGACCGGCGGAACGGCTGCCCTGTCGGTGCCGGTGCTCGGACGGATCGTGGGGACGTACGTGCTGTTGCTCGCCGCCCTCCTCACCGGGCTGGCGACCGGACTGGAGCGCGGATTCGACCGGACGTTGGTGGCCTATCGGGTCGGGATCGCGCTGCCGACGGCGACGGCCACGTTCCTCGTCGCGTTCGCCGGCGCCGGACTCCTGTTCTGAGCCCGATCGGTGGGGCAGTCGGCCCTCGATCGACCGCGACGCTCGGGGCCGATCGTTTATGTATGAAAGCGCGGCCAGCCGCGCCATGTTCGAGACGCACCTCGACGCCACGTACGCGTGGCTCGGTCTGGCCGTCGTGAGCGTCGCGGCCGTCGGCGTGGCCGCCGCGTTCCCGGCGTCGCCGCCGCCGGACGCGGACGGCGTCGCGCGCACCGTCGATTCGGTCGCGGACGGGTCGTACCCGGCGACGGCGGAACACGGTATCGCGGCGGACAGACTCCGGCTCGCGGAGGGATCCGTCTCGCTTAGAGACGAGGGAGGGACGGCGCGGGCGACGCTCGATGCCCCGCGGATCACCCCGGTCGTCCGACCGGCAGCGGGGGTGACGCCGGGCGCGGCGACGGACGCCCGGCTTCGGCGCGTCCTCGACGGCGCCCCTCCGGACGCAGCGTTCGACGATCCGGCGTCGTTCGCGGCGGCCGCCGAGCGTGCGCGAGCGGCGGACGCGAGGTGGACGACCGCACCGAGGCGGATAACAGTCCGGCGCGTACACTACGGTGACGTCCGGGTCACGCTGGTCGGGTGATCCCGCGTGTCGCGTGACTCCACGGAATCCGGCGCGTCGGCGACTCGGAACGGGCCGAGCGCGGCGTTCCCGACCGCCGACCGTGCCGCCGTCGAGCCGATCGCCGCGCTCGTCGCGGTGGTGGTCGTCGGACTCGCGTTGGGGCTATACGCCGGCGCCTTCGCGGACGCGGCGCCGGACGACCGTCGGTCGGCCGCGAAGTCGGCACTGGACCGGGTCGAGGGGAGGGTCACCGTCGGCGGCGTCCTCGACCCGGACCGGATGCGGCGGGTCGAAGCGCCGGGGACCGCGATCGCGATCGAACTGGAGGCGGACGGCGAGCGGTGGTTGGCCGCGTCGGGGCCGGACGCGCCGGGACCGCCGGGAGTCCGGACCCCGGAAGCGGTCGCGGTCGCCGAGCGACGGGTGACGGTCCGCGTGGCGCCGGGCCGTAACGTCCGCGGAACGCTCCGGGCGGTGGTGTGGCGGTGACCAGCACCGTCCTCGACGTGACCGTGCTGCTGCTTTGCGTCTCCGCGAGCGTCGTCGCGCTCGGCGCGAGCGACGCCGGCGGCCCCGACGGCCCGACCGCGACCGACGCCGCCGACCGGCTCGTCACCGAGACCGAGACCGTGGCGTATCCCGACGAGGGCGCGCCGAACGACACCCGACGAGTCCACGCGACGCGCGCGGAGTTGCTCGCGCTGGTCGCCGAACGAGTCGGTGACGGGGGCACGAAAACGGCGTTCGACCGCCGCGCGATCGACGCGGTTCACACCGGGATCGGTCCGCGGACGCGCGTCGACGTTGCCCTCGACGGGCCGACGCGGACGGCGGAGAGAGTGGGTGGGGTGCCGGAGCGATACCGGGCGCCTGGCGCGTCTCGAACGACGGAACCGGCGGCCGACTCGTCCGGATCGACCGCGGACGAGACCCGACGGGTGGTCGCCGTCGGATCGGAACCGCCGCGAGACGCCACCGTCGGGGTCGCGGTCGTCAGACAGCCGCTTCCGGCAGGAGTCGACGGCGGTGGGGAATCGGACCGACGCGGAGCGGGTGCTACGGTCCGGATCGTCGTTCGGAGGTGGTGAGCGTGAAGGGCAGCGACTCCGGTCGGGCGGGTTCCGGCCGACGGAGCCGGACGTTCGCGGTCGACGAGCGGGCGCGAGTCCCGTTCGCGCTGGTCGGCGTGCTACTGCTCGTGACGAGTTCGGCGTACGCCGCCGGACTCGCCGAGCAGGGGCTCGTCGGCGAGGACCGCCGCGTCGAACGCGCCGTCGAGCGAGTCGACGCCGACGCCACCGCCGCGCTCAGGAGCGCGGCCCGGGAGGCCGCCCACGAGGCGGCGGCGGAGCCGGTGACGCGGCCACCGAGTGGACCGGGAGCGGCGGCCGAGGCCGTCCGGGAGGGATCGGCCTTCGAGGACGCGTTCCGGATCCGACTCGCGGTCGCCGGATCGGAGGCGCTGGGTGCCGTCGAGAGCGACATCGGCACCGTGACGGCGACCGCGTCGCTACCGGCCGTCGAGTCGCCGAGCGACCTCGTCGCCGCGCGCGAGCGGGTCCGCGTCGAGCGGGTCGCCAACGGGACCGCGACGCGAGTGACGTTCGAGGGCGTCGCGACGACCGCAACCCGGAACGGGCGAACCGTCGTGAACCGGACGCGGTCCCGAACGGTCACGGTCGCGGTGCCGACGTTGGCCGCTCACGAGCGGACCGAGCGGTTCGAGCGCCGACTCAACCGCGGTCCGGTCGAGGGGCCGGGACTCGGGCGACAGGTCACGGCCAGCCTCTACGCGATGGCGTGGGCCCGGGGGTACGGCCAGTACGCCGGCGCACCGGTCGAGAACGTGGTCGCGAACCGCCACGTGGAGCTGTCGACGAACGCCGGGATCGTCCGCGTCCAGCGGGATGTGTTCGGAACGAGCGATCCCGACGCCCGCGGCGGCGTCGCGCGAGCGACCGCCCGGACCGGTGTGACCGACCTGCTGTCGCCGACCGGCGTCGACGAAGCCTCCTGGACGGACGCCGTCCTCGGAGCGCCGACGCCGACGGCGGAGACCGAGAGAGAGCGGACGGCCTCGGACGGGAACGCGGCGACGAGCGAGGACGCGGCGTTCGACTCGGCCACGGATCCGACGAGCGAGACGGCGTCGGTCGAGGTCGGGCACGCGGCCGACCGCGCCGCGACCCGCGTCCACGACGACCTCGAATCGATCGTGCGGGCGAGCCACCGAGTCGAGGCGACCCTAGAGGCGGAGGCGACGCGGGTCGTCGAGGGCGGTCCCGTGAGCCCGGGTCGTCCCCGGTCGCAGCTCGGAGAGCCCTGGCGGCGGGTCGACACGTCGCGGACGGAGCGCGTCCGCGTCGCCGACGGGAGCGACCTCCGAACGGGAACCGACGGCGAGACGGTGTCGGCCGGCGAGTCGGTGTCGTTCGGCGGCGCGACTCGGGAGGTCGTCGTCGAGCGCGCAGCGACAGCGACGTGGGAGCGACGGGTCGTCGAACGGGGACCGAACGGAACGGTACAGGACGTGAGCGTCGACCGCGCCGTGACGAGCGACGAGGCGACGGACCGGTACCGCGTCCGCGTGTCGGTGACCGGGACGTACGCGCCGCGCGACGACGCCCCCGACGGGCCGACGGCGACGTTCGGCGCCGCCGACCGGGACGTTGCCGGGCCCGACCTCGCCGACACGCCGGCGGCCGCGAGGGCAGAGCTGAACGTCGAGACGGCGGGCGACGTCGATCGGCTGGCTCGCGACGCCGTCGAACGGGGCGACGAGAGGCGGTCGACGGTCGTGTACGGCGACCGATCGGGCGCCGACCTAGACCGGATCGCGGCGGACATCTCGACGCTGTCGGAGCGCGTCCGCGACCTGGAGACCGAGGCGTCGATGGCCGACGCCGCGGTCGGCGAGTCGACGCCGTACGGCGATCTCGCCGCGGCCGTGCGCGATCGGCGCGACGCGCTACGCGACGCCCCGAGGCGGTACGACGGCGCGGTCGACCGGGGGCGCGTCGCCGCCCGCGTCGCGTATCTCGACGCCGTGATCGGGGAGCTCGAATCGGCGTCGGACGACAGGAAGGCGGCGTCTAACGGAGTTCTCGACCGCGTGAACGACGCGTTCGGTGGACCGCCCGTGGGCGAGGTGATCGCCAGCCGCGAGGCCGCACGCGACCCGGGGACCTACGCGGTCGGCGACGAGGGGCCCGCCGGCGCCGTCACATTCGCTCCGGAGGGGTCGCCGGGGTATCTCCCGCGGACCGCGGTCGACGGCGAGCGCGTGGAAGGCGTCGCCGGCACGACCACGAGGCCGCTCGCGGCTCGAAACGTGAACTACGCCACGCTCCCGTACAGCGACGTCTCCGGCGGGATCGCCGACCGGATTCTCGGCACCGACGACACGGTCCGTCTCGGCGTCGCCGGGCGATCGCTCCTCGCGGCCGACGAGGCCCTCGCGGCGGCCGACGACGACGACCTACGGGCCGACCGAAACGCGCTCGCCGGACGGGTTGACGCCTCGCTGGGACGCGTCGACGACGCGTTACAAGACCGGCTCGCGAAACGGACCGACCTCTCGCGCGAGCAGCGGAACGCGGTCGTGGAGAGCGTCGCGTCCGAGTACGATTCGCTCGGCGACAGGGCCGTCGCGGTCGGCGACGGCGAGTACCCGAACCGCGTCGCGAGCGAGGCGGCCCGGGTCGGGTCGCTGTCGAGGGCCGAACGGCTCGGCCTCGCGGCGCACCTCCGGATGGAGACGCGGAAGGCGGCGGGACGGGACGCGGTCCGCGTCCCGGCTCGCTTCGTCGACGCGACGACGACGGCGTCCCGGACGATTCGTCGAGACAGAGTCGAGTCGAGGATCGAGTCCCGCGCCCGGAAGGCGGTCGCGTCGGTGCCGGACGAGCGGGTGCCGAAGCCCGTTCGGAGCGTCGGCGCGGGACTCCCCGTCGCGCCGGTCCCCGGGTACTGGGTGGCGACGGTCAACGCGTGGAACGTTCAGGTGCGCGGAGAGTACCCGCGCTTCGCGCTTCGTGCGAACGTCGGGACGCCCGACCGCCCGTTCGAGTACGTCCGGGAAGCCGACGAGGTCAGCGTCGATGTGAACGGCGAGTCGGTCGCGCTCGGCGCGACGGAGCCGGTCGCGTTCGAGACGCGGACGGTCGTCGTCGTCGCGGTCCCCGCCGGGCCGCCGGGCGTCGGCGACGTCGACGGGACGCGCGAGGAGACGTCCGGCGGCTGGCCGTGTCCGGGATCGCTGAGCGCGTCGCCCGGAGAGGGGGACGAGTGTACGGAGCCTTGAGGGATGGAGGGAGAACGCGGGCGGCGAAGCGCCGGGACGCGGCCGACCGCAGGCGTTTTGCGACGGCGCGACCCAGAGGGAGTATGTTCCACGAGGTCGTTGACGACCGCGGAAGCGGGCCCGACGTCGACGCGGACGAACCGGCGGCGGCGGAGTTACTCGCGGCCTTCGAGACGCTGGTCACGGAGGCCGCGTCGGGCGTCGACGGCGACCGGCTCGTCGGCGAGGTCGGCCTGACGGAAGCGGACGCGAGCGCCGTCCGCGACGGGGACGTCGCGGCGCTCTCGCTCGCGGACGCGGCGGCCGTCCTCGCGGCGGCGGAGCCGGGGCGCGACGCCGACGCGATGGTCGCGGAGGTGCGCGATCACCTCCTGATGGGGATGGCGACCGCCGTCCTCGACGTCGACGCGATCGCCGCGCGGATCGACGCCGACCTCACCGGGCAGGAGGTCCAACAGGCGCTGGAGGGGCGGACCAGATTAACTCTTGGCCAGCTCGCGGAGATACTCGCGGTCATCGAGCGTCGGAAGCCATGAGAGTCGTCGTCGTCGGCTGCGGCTACGTCGGGCTGGCGCTGGCGGAACAGCTCGACGCCCGCAGCCACGAGGTCGTCGGTGTCCGCCGGTCAAACGCCGGCCTCGACGCGGTCGACGCGGTCGGCTCCGGGGTCGAGGCCGTCCGGGCGGACGCGACCGATCCCGAGTCGCTCTCGGCGCTACCGGACGCGGACGCGGTCGTCTTCGCGGCCAGCTCCGGCGGCCGCGGTGCCGACGCGGCCCGGGAAGTGTACGTCGACGGCTTGGCGAACGTCGTCGACGAGTACGGCTCGCGGGCCGCGCCGCCGGACCGGCTCGTGTACACCTCCTCGACGGGCGTGTACGGTGACCACGACGGCGGGTGGGTCGACGAGGAGACGCCGGTCGACCCGACCACGGAGAAGACCCGCGTCCTCGCCGAGGCCGAGCGGATCGCGACGGAGCGCGCGGCCGACGCCGGGATCGACGGGACCGTCGTCCGGTTCGCGGGGCTGTACGGGCCGGAACGCTACCGGCTGGATCGGTACGTGGATGGCCCGGTGACGGCCGGTTACCTGAACATGGTCCACCGCGACGACGCCGCGGGATCGATTCGACATCTGCTGGAGACGGACCGCGCACGCGACCGCGTCGTCCTCGTCGTTGACGACGAGCCGGTCGGCAAGCACGTGTTCGCCGACTGGCTCGCGGACGCCTGCGGCGTCCGGCGCCCGGAGAAGCTGTCGAAGGACGAGCGGATCGCGGTGGGGAACCTCTCGGCGGCCGCGGAGCGCCGGATCCGAACCAGCAAGCGCTGTTCGAACGCGCTGCTCCGCGAGCTCGGCTACGAGTTCGCTCATCCCACGTTCCGGTCCGGCTACCGCGACGCGGTGCGAGCGTACCGGACGCGGACCGAGTAGCGCGTCTCGGACGGACGGCGGCCGGTTCGGCCCGTCGTCGTCCGACCGCGGTCGGTTCCGTCGGTTTCACTCCGTCAGAACGGTAACGAACCTTCATGTGTCGGGAGCGACTCAACACAGCGCATGCGAGCGATGAGCGCGGTCGGCGACCGACTCTCGCAGGCGGAGGCAATGGTCCGGGAGAACCCGGAGATCGCCGTCGCCGGGGCGCTCATCGTCCTGATCGTCGTCGCCGTGGGGCTCGTCGTGCTCCGTGCCCGCCGGACGCCTGGAGTCAGGTTCCGCCGGCTGCTGGCCGACGAGGACGAGATAACGGTGTTGATGCACCCGAACCCGGACCCCGACGCGATGTCGGCCGCGGTCGGCGTGGCCTCGCTCGCCGATCAGGTGGACGTCGACGCAACCGTCCAGTACCCCGGTCAGATCCGTCATCAGGAGAACCGGGCGTTCCGGACGGTCCTCGACTTGGAACTGGAGCCGATCGAACACGTGAGCGACCTCGCGTCGGAATCGGTCGTCTTGGTCGACCACAACGAGCCGCGGGGGTTTGCCGGCGCCGACGGCGTGTTGCCGATGGCCGTCGTCGATCACCACCCCGGCGACGGCGCCGGTGGATCGTTCACCGACGTACGGACCGACTACGGCGCGAGCGCGTCGGTCGTCGCCGAGTACTTTCAGGACAACGACGCGGTCCCCGTCCCGCCGGACAAACACGCGAGCGAGACCGGGAGCGACCTGACGCTGTCGACGGACACGGCGACCGGGCTGTTGTACGGGATCTTGGCCGACACGAAACACCTCACCGTCGGCGCCAGCGAGCCCGACTTCGCGGCGGCCGCGTACCTCTATCCGGGCGTCGATCAGGACCGGCTCGACCGGATCGCGAACCCGGCGGTCGACGCGGAGGTGCTGGAGGTGAAGGCCCGGGCGATCGCCGGCCGTCGCATCGAGGGGTCGTTCGCGGTCGCGGACGTCGGCGGCGTGAACAACGTGGACGCGATCCCGCAGGCCGCGGACGAACTCATCCAGCTGGAAGGAGTCAGCGCGGTCGTGGTGATCGGCGAGCGAGACAAGACCGTCCACCTCTCGGGACGCTCGCGGGACGATCGGGTCCACATGGGTAACGCGATAGCGGCCGTGCTGGACGACGTCGACAACGGGAACGGTGGGGGGCACTCCCGGATGGGCGGCGGTACGATCGAACCGGAGCTCGACCCCACCGGGGAGGAGCCGAAGACCGTCGACCGCGACGCCCTCGCCGACGGGCTGTTCCGGGCGATGGCCGGGGACGTGTGACCGCGATCGACGCGGCGGGCCGGCGGGGCGAGGCGTCCACGCCGGACGTGAGCGTACAGATTTAACTTCCGGGCGGCGATCCCTCCGCTATGTACATCGCTGACGCGCTCGACGACGGGTGGCTCGCGCTCGCCGGCGTCGGCGCCGGCTACGGTATCGCGGTTGGACTGGTGTTCCTGCTGGTCTTCGTCGTCCCGTATCTAGCCGTCACGGCGCTGTAGCGGGGCGCTTTCGTCAACGACCGAGAGGTGAAAACAGCGATCGGCGGGTCTCGATCTGTGGTCGTCCGGGTCTCAGGCGAACGCCAGCGAGTCGTCGGCGTTCGTCTCCTCGTCCTGCCGGAGCTTCTCGTGGGCCTCGAGGAAGTCGTCGAGCGTGACCTCCGTGCGGTCGTCGCGGATAGCGAACATCCCGGCCTCAGTACAGATCGCCTTGATGTCGGCGCCGGAGGCGTCCGGTGTCAGCTCGGCGAGTTCCGCGAAGTCGACCCCGTCGGCGAGGTTCATGTTGCGGGTGTGGATCTGGAAGATGATCTCGCGGCCCTCGGTCTCCGGCTTGGGAACCTCGATGAGCCGGTCGAAGCGGCCGGGACGGAGGATCGCGGGGTCGAGCATGTCGAAGCGGTTGGTGGCGGCGATGATGCGGACCTCGCCGCGCTCGTCGAAGCCGTCCATCTCGCTGAGTAGCTGCATCATCGTGCGCTGGACCTCGGCGTCGCCCGAAGTCTTCGAGTCCGTCCGCTTCGAGGCGATGGCGTCGATCTCGTCGATGAAGAGGACGGCGGGCTGGTTCTCGCGGGCGACCTCGAACAGGTCCCGGACCAGCTTCGCGCCCTCGCCGATGAACTTGTGTACCAGCTCGGAGCCGGCCATCTTGATGAACGTCGCGTCCGTCTCGTTGGCGACCGCCTTCGCGAGCATCGTCTTTCCGGTGCCAGGCGGGCCGTACAGCAGCACGCCGCTCGGGGGCGTGATGCCCACGTCCTCGAACATGTCGGGGTGTTCGAGGGGCATCTCGACCGTCTCGCGGACCTCCGTCATCTGGTCTTCGAGCCCGCCGATGTCGGCGTAGGTGACATCCGGGGAGTGTTCGACCTGCATCACGCGGGCGCGGACGTCGGTCTCCTTCTCCAGCTTCTTGACCACCGAAAGCGAGTTGTTGACCGCGACGCGGTCGTCGGGGTCGAGCTGCTCGCGCAGCTCGTCGGTGATCTCGGTGAGCGCCTCCTGGTTGTTCCCGTGCTGTTTGATCACGGCGCCGTCGGGCGTTATCTCTTGGACCGTCGCCACGAACAGCGGGGACTGCTTCAGCTTCTTGTTCTCGTGAGTGAGCCGCTCGAGCTTCTGCTGGTACTTGTTGTTCTCCGCGTTGGCGTCGAGGAGCTTGTCGCGCATCTCCTCGTTTTGCGACTCGAGGACGTCGAGCCGCTCCTGTAAGGAGTCGATCTTCTCTTGTTTCGACGCCGAGCCCTCGTAAGGCATGTCGACGTCGTCGACCGTATCGCTCATTGTGTTTATTAAAGGGTCTCGCGGATAAGAGGCTTCGGGTGGGGGCACGATGGCGGCCGTACCGCCGGCGAACCACCGAACGACGGCGGTCCGGGTCTACGCTGATTCGCGGGTTTGACGGGAGATAATTTCCAGTAGTAATCAAAATGGATAGTAAATATTATTATCCGGCATGGCAAGGATCGGTATACGAATGAGCACGACCGACGCCGTCACCGCCGACGACGGGACCGCGGACCGCTGGGCGGCCGTTCGCGACCTGCCGCCGAGCGCCAAGCTGGTCGCGAAGGTGTTAGACTACAACGACACGCTGACGCAGAGCGAACTGGCCGAGGAGACGCTGCTCCCGCCCCGGACGGTCCGGTACGCGCTGTCGCGGCTCGAGGAGGAGGATGTCGTCGACTCGCGGTTCTCCTTCACTGACGCCCGCAAGCGGCTGTACTCGCTGGGTATCTGAGCGCGGACCGCCCGATCCGCCGCCGTCGCTGACGCCCGGACCGCCCGCGTGCGACGATTTATCGGCGATACCGCGGCAGTCGTCCCGTGGTCTCGACTACCGCCGTCAAGCGCGCGCTGGCCGCGCTCGCGACTCGAACCGACACCGCGAGACGTCCGTACGTCGCCGTGATCGACGAGGCGGACGCCGCGCGATCCGACCTCCGGCGCGCGGCCGGATTCGTCGACGCGATCGGGCTCGACGGGCTGGCGGAAGCGATTGACGCCGCGGACCGCGCGGACGACGACGCCGCCGTCGAGCGGGGGCGCGGCGCGCTCGCCGCGTACCGGTCGTTCCGGCGGGCGGCGGCGGGCGACGCCCCCGGAAACGACCGCGAGGCGAACGCCGGGAGCGACGCCGACCGAGACAGCATCGGCGACCGAGCCGGCGGCGCCGAGCGCGATCACTTCCGCTCCGGCCCCGGAATCCCTAAGCCGGACACCGGCCAAGACGCGGACAGATGACACGGGTGATCCACACCGGCGACACCCACATCGGGTACTCGCAGTACCACTCGCCGGTCAGACGCCAGGACTTCCTCGACGCCTTCGAGGCCGTGGTCGACGACGCGGTCGACGGCGGCGTCGACGCGGTCGTCCACGCGGGCGACCTCTTCCACGACCGCCGGCCCGACCTCCAAGACCTGATGGGGACGATTTCCGTCCTCCGTCGGCTCGACGACGCCGGAATCCCCTTCCTCGCGGTCGTCGGTAACCACGAGTCGACGCGGGGCGGCCAGTGGCTCGACCTCTTCGAGCGGCTGGGGCTCGCCACGCGGCTCGGCGACGAGCCGGTCGTCGTGGGCGACACCGCCTTCTACGGCCTCGACCACGTCCCCGTCTCGCGGCGCGACGACCTCGACTACGCCTTCGCCGACCACGACGCCGACTACGCCGCCTTGGTCGCGCACGGTCTCTTCGAGCCGTTCGGCTACGCCGACTGGGACACCGAGACCGTGCTGACGGAGAGCGACGTCGCCTTCGACGCGATGCTCCTCGGCGACAACCACACCCCGGACACCGCCGAGGTCGCAGACACGTGGGTCACGTACCCCGGGTCGACGGAGCGCGCGAGCGCGAGCGAACGCGAGGGCCGCGGCTACAACCTCGTCGCCTTCGACGCCGACACGGGGGGCGGCGACGACCGCGTGGAGATCCGGCGCCGCGCGCTCGACACGCGCCCGTTCGTCTTCGTCTCCGTCGAACTGCGCGAGGGCGAGGGCGAGTCGCGGGTCCGCGAGCGCGTGCGCGAGTTCGACCTCGCGGAGGCGGTCGTCCACGTGGAGATCACCGGGGAGGGAGACCCGGTGACGCCGGCTGCCGTCGAGGAGTTCGCGACCGACGAGGGCGCGCTCATCGCGCGCGTCGTCGACCGACGCGAGGTCGACGCCGACGGCGAGGTGGACGTGAGCTTCGCCGACCCGGAGGACGCGGTCCGCGACCGACTCGACGAGATGGCGCTCTCGACCGCCGCGCGCGACGTGGAGCGCGCGGTCCGCGAGGACACCGTCTCCGACGCGAACGTCCGCGAGACGGTGAAACGCAGGGTCGAGGAGCGGGTGGACGGAGACGGTGATCTCGACGCGTTCGACGCCGTCGAGGCCGGCGGCGACGGAGCCGAATCGGACGCCGACGGAGACGAATGGGACGGCGGCGGAGCCGAACCGAACGGCGACGCGTCGGAGCCGGCGGAGCCGAACACCGAGCCGGAGGCCGCGGAGCCCGAGGACTCCGACCCGGCGTCGACGGATGGCCAAGTCTCCATGGAGGACTACCTGTGAAGTTCGACCGCGTCCGCCTCGCGAACTTCAAGCCGTACGGCGACACCGACCTGCGGCTGACCGAGGGCGTCACCGTGATCCACGGGCTCAACGGCAGCGGGAAGTCGTCGCTGCTTGAGGCCTGCTTCTTCGCGCTGTACGGGTCGAAGGCGCTCGACGGGACCCTCGGAGACGTCATCACGAACGGCGAGGAGGAGACGGAGGTCGAACTGTGGTTCACCCACGACGGCGTCTCCTACCGGGTCGAGCGGCGACTCAAATCGTACGACGGTCGGATCGACCACAAGTGTACGCTCGAGTCGACCGACGAGAGCGACGTGGCCCGCGACGGCGCGCGCGCCGTCCGCGAGTTCGTCACCGAACTGCTGCGCATGGACGCCGAGGCGTTCGTCAACTGCGCGTACGTCCGGCAGGGCGAGGTGAACAAGCTGATCAACGCGACGCCCCGGGAGCGGCAGGACACGATCGACGACCTCCTCCAGCTCGGGAAGCTGGAGGAGTACCGCGAGCGCGCCGGTGACGCCCGGCTCGGCGTCGAGGACGTGCTGGAGAACCGCCGCGGGCGGCTCGACCAGCTCGACGAGCAGATCGCCGCGAAGGAGGACCGCGACCTCCACGCGCGGCTCAACGAGCTTGAGGGCGAGCTCGGCGACGTCACCGACGACATTGACCGGTACGAGGCCCAGCGCGAGCAGGCGAAGGAGACGCGCGACGCGGCCGCGGAGACGCTGGAGACCCACGCGGAAAAGCGGGAGAAGCTGGAGTCGGTCGAGGCCGAGATCGACGAGATCGAGGCCGCGATCCGGGAGGCCGAGCGCGATCGCGACGACCACCGCGACGCGAGCGGCGAGGCCCGCGAGCGGATCGCCGAGGTCGAGGCCGCGATCGACGACCGACTCGACGACGCCGGCCTCGACGCGCCGACCGAGGCGGCCGTCGCGAACCGGCGCGCGGAACTCGACGACCGTGAGGAATCGGTCCGCACGGACCTCGACGACGCGCGGGTGAACGCCGAGGGGCTGCGGAACCAAGCGACGAACCTCGCCGGGAAGGCCGACGACCGCACCGAGCGCGCGGAGGAGATCGAGTCCGAGGCCGACGACCTCGACGACGAGGCCGAGACGGCGGCGGAGGAGGCGGCGGAGCGCGAGTCGTCGATCGGGACGCTCCGCGAGGAGGCGGCGGAGCTCCGCGAACGGTTCGCGGCCGCCGACGTCGACCGCGACGGCGTCGCCGACGAGCGCGAGACGCTGCGCGACGAGCGGGGAGAGATCCGCGAGCGAATCGCCGAGCTGTCGGCGGAGCTGAAGAACGCCCGCGAGCGCGTCGAGGAGGCGGAGGCGCTGCTCGCGGCCGGGAAGTGCCCGGAGTGCGGCCAGCCGGTCGAGGACTCGCCGCACGCGAGCGGGATCGACGAGGATCGCGAGCGAGTGGCGGAGCTCGAATCCGAGCTGGAGGCCGCCCGCGAGCGCGAGGGCGACCTCGACGAGCAGGTCGCGGAGTTGGACGAGCTCGCGAGCGCGGCGGACAGACTCGACGAGATCGACGAGCGGATCGCGACCCTCGAAGAGCGCGCCGAGGAGAAGCGCGCGGCGGCGGAGCGGAAGCGCGAGCAGGCCGCGGAGAAACGCGAGCGCGCCGCCGAGCTCCGCGCTGAGGCCGAGGACACGCGTGAGGTCGCCGCGGAGAAGCGCGAGGAGGCGGAGGCCGCCGCGGCGCGCGTCGAGGAACTCGAAGCCGATCTGGAGGCGGTCGCGGACGCCCGTGAGGCGGTGACGGCGGTCGAGGAGCGCCTGTCGGCGATCGCGGACGCCGAAGACGAGATCGAGCGGCGCCGCGAGAAGCGCGAGAACCTGGCGGAGGTGAACGACGAGCGGCGCGACCGACTGGCGGACAAGCGCGAGCGGCGCGACGAGCTCGCCGACGCCGTCGACGAGTCCGCCGTCGAGACGGCGAAAGAGCGGAAGGAAGAGGCGGTGGAGTACCTCGAGAGGGTCGCCGGCGAGCTCGAGCGACTCGACGAGCGGAGAGAAGAGCTTCAGAACGCGATCGGCGGAGTGAAAGGCGACATCCGCGAGCTAGAGGGGCTCCGGGAGGAGCGCGAAGCGCTCGGCGATCGGGTGGACGCGCTCGAGACGCTCCACGAAGAGACGAGCGAGCTGGAGACGATGTACGGCGACCTGCGGGCGGAGCTCCGCCAGCGCAACGTCACCGAGCTGGAGCGCACGCTCAACGAGACGTTCGAGCTCGTCTACGGGAACGACGCCTACTCGCACATCGAGCTCGACGGCGAGTACGTCCTCACCGTCTACCAGAAGGACGGCGAGCCGCTCGACCCCGAGCAGCTCTCCGGCGGGGAGCGCGCCCTCTTCAACCTCTCGCTGCGCTGCGCGATCTACCGGCTGCTCTCGGAGGGGATCGAGGGCGCGGCGCCGACGCCGCCGCTCATCCTCGACGAGCCGACGGTGTTCCTCGACTCCGGGCACGTCTCGCGGCTCGTCCGGCTGGTCGAGGAGATGCGCGGGTTCGGCGTGCGCCAGATCGTCATCGTGAGCCACGACGACGAGCTGGTGGGCGCAGCCGACGAGCTGGTCACCGTCGAGAAGGACCCGCGCTCGAACCGCTCGACCGTCCGCCGGGAGGACGCGGCGGAGCTCGACGTCACGTCGCTCGCGGACGACTGAGCGTCACCGCCGCTTCACCGGGTCCTTTTATATATATCAGACGGCGGCAGGAACGGTAGAAGCCCGCGGCGACGCCGCCGCTGAGAGGGACGGCGGCGACGGCTCGCACCTCCACGTCGGCGCGTGCCTGCGAGCGGCCGCCACCGGCGGCCGCGAGGAGCACGCGCGAGGGAGCCGGGCGCTCCGAGGGCGACCGAAGGGAGCCCGAAGGACGCGCCCGACGAGGCTGGGGAGGCGTGAGGTGCCGTGCGGTCGCGGTCGGGTGGGGCTCAAAGGGGCAGCCTCGCGGCCGGGGCTTTGAGCTGTTCGCCGTCGATCTAGATCAACAATTTATAAACGAACAGCCGCAGCTGGCCGCAGATCGCGGTTATATGTGAGATATCAGTCGCCGTCGCCCTCACCAACCTCGTCGCCCTCGTCCGCCGACCCGTCCCGCAACAGCCCCAGCGCCTCGGCCGCGACCGGGGTCGCCTCGTAGCCGCGTCGCCCCGCGACCTCGGCCTCGTCGACCAGTCCCGCCGCACGGAACTCCGTGAGCGTCCCGTGAAGGTCGGACTCGCACATGTCGGCCGCGTCGAGGAGGTCGATCGCGGCGATCGGTCCCTCGTCGACGACCACCGCGAGCAGGCCGAGCGAGCGGTCGTCGCGGACCGCCCCGAGCGTCCGGCGGACCGGCTCCGGCACGCCCGAAGCGGCGGTCGCGAGCGGCGACTCGCCGTCGACGACGCTGAGCTCCTCGTTGTCGACGTACCGCTCCGCGCCGGTCGCGGGGTCGCGCACGCGACTCGACTCAGCGGATCGCTTCACGAGGAGGTACGTCTCGCCGTCGCCGTCGCGGACCGTCTGCATGGTCGAACCAGCGCCCCGTCGGACATTACGCTTCCGGGGGATCAGCGGTGGAGTCGGCATCAGTGTCGTCGGCCTCTTCGGGGGGATCCGACTCCGACTCGTCGGCCTCGCCCTGCGAGCGCCGCCACGACCGGTACGTCTGGTACGTTCGGACCCCGGCGAGGAGACCGGCGACGAGCAGCGCCGGGCCGGCCCGCGACCACCCCTCGAAGAACCACACCATGGGGCCGAGCGCGACGAGGAGGACGGCGGCGTTGGCGTAGACGACGGCGACGACGAACGCGCGGAGGGTCCCCTGGTCGACGTCGCTCGCCCCCTCGAAGTCGCCGCCGTCGTCGAACGTCTTCACCGACGGGGCTTTGGGGATGTCGGGCGTCATCTCCCGCTCGGCGTCGGAGCTCTCGCCGACGGAGATCTCGCCCTCGTCGTCCTCGTCGAGGCTGAACACGCCCGGACCTACGCCGGGCCGGGGCAAAGGGGTTCCGTCCGGGCGACGCCGCGGCTACGGGAGGATACGGACGGAGCGCGCAGGGTCGGCGGGTCGGTCAGAGCGCGTCGGCGAGCCGCACCGTTCGGCTCGCTTCGACCCAGGCGAGGGGGTTCGTCGCGTCGAAAAGCACCACGTTCCCGTCGTCCTCGTACACCTCCACCTCGGCATCGACCGCGTCGGAGTCGGCCGGGCGAGCCGCCTGGGGTCCGGAACGTGGGTCCGAAGACATGGGCCGTGGTAAGAAGTCACACAATATATGCCTTTCCGTGGCGGGATACCTCGCCGCACCCGAAAGCCGTGTTTTTTAGCCGGGTGACGCCGAAGGACGGATATGACTCAGTCGGGGCTGTCGGACTTCTCGTCGGCCGGGGACGCGGACGGCGAGGCCGACGGCGACACGGACACCGAACGGGAGGAGCTGGCCGCGCAGGAGGCGGCCGTCGTCGCCGGGGGCGGACGGGGCCACGTGAACGACGTGGTCGACGTGGACGAGGCGAAGTTCCCGGAGTCGACGGGGACCGTCGAACTGATGATCACCCAGATCGACTACGCCGTCGAGGGGTACGGCAGCGACGAGTACCCGGTCGTCCACGTGTTCGGCCGGCGACCGGCGGAACACGTCGAGGACGCCGACCACGACGTGGTCGAACACCTCCGCGTGCTGGGCGTCGAGCCGTACTTCTACGTCCCGACGGCCGACCTCGACCGCGACCCCGTCGATGAGTACGACGTGGTGATCGGGACGCGCGAGGCGGGCCCCGACGGCGAGCCCTACGAGAGCATCCGCGGCGAGCCGCTCACCCGGATCGTCACCCGGACCCCGCGCGACGTGGGGAACATCCGCGACGACTTCGCGACCAGCTTCGAGGCGGACATCCTCTTCCCGAACCGCTTCCTGATCGACAACGGGATCAACGGCGGCATCCGCGTCGAGGAGCGGCGCCTCGACGACGGGGAAGAGACGATTCAGGTCCACGAGGGGCACCTCGAACCGGCCGAGGTCGACGCCGACCTGCGCGTGAACACCTTCGATATCGAGGTGGACGACCGCCGCGGCTTCCCCGAGGACGGCGAGGAGCCGATCATCTGTCTCACCAGCCACGACTCCTACGAGGACGAGTACGTCGTCTGGCTGTACGACGCGCCGGAGGCCGAGATTCCCCCGCCGGAAGACCTCCCGGAGTACGAGGGGATCGTCGGCGACGGCGCAGAGGTCGACTTCAGGGTCCGCACGTTCGACGAGGAGGCCGCGATGCTCGACGCGTTCGTCGAGTACATCGACGACACCGACCCGGACCTCCTGACCGGGTGGAACTTCGAGGACTTCGACGCGCCGTACGTCCTCGACCGGCTGGAGGTGCTCGACGACGGGAGCGAGTACGACCTCGACGTCGACCGGCTCTCCCGGATCGGCGAGGTGTGGCGCTCCGGCTGGGGCGGCCCGGACGTGAAGGGCCGGGTCGTCTTCGACCTGCTGTACGCCTACAAACGCACGATGTTCACCGAGCTGGAGTCGTACCGCCTCGACGCGGTCGGCGAGCGCGAGCTCGGCGTCGGCAAGGAGCGCTACACGGGCGACATCGGCGACCTCTGGGAGCAGGACCCCGAGCGCTTACTGGAGTACAGCATCCGCGACGTGGAGCTGTGCGTGGAGATCGACCGCAAGCAGGACGTGATCGCGTTCTGGGACGAGGTGCGCACCTTCGTCGGCTGTAAGATCGAGGACGCGCCGACGCCAGGCGACACCGTCGACATGTACGTCCTCCACAAGGCGTTCGGGAAGTTCGCTCTCCCGACGAAGGGCCAACAGGAGTCGGAGGAGTTCGAGGGCGGGGCCGTCTTCGACCCGATCACGGGCGTCAAGGAGATGGTGACGGTCCAGGACCTGAAGAGCCTCTACCCGATGTGTATGGTGACGATCAACGCCGGCCCGGAGACGAAGGTCGACCCCGACGAGTACGGCGGCGAGACGTACGTCGCGCCCAACGGGACCCACTTCCGGAAGGAGCCGGACGGGATCATGCGCGAGATGGTCGACGAGCTGCTCTCCGAGCGCGAGGAGAAGAAGGCGCTCCGGAACGACCACGACCCGGGCACCGAGCCGTACGAGCAGTACGACCGGCAGCAGGGAGCTGTCAAGGTTATTATGAACTCGTTATATGGGGTTACGGGATGGGATCGGTTCCGCCTCTACGACAAAGAGGGCGCGGCAGCCGTTACTGCGACCGGCCGCGAGGTCATCGACTTCACGGAGGAGGCGGCAGAAGAGCTTAATTATCAGGTAGCTTATGGTGACACCGACTCGGTTATGTTATCCCTTTCTGACATGTCGGAACGGGAGGCGATCGAGACCTCCTTCGAGATAGAGGACCACATCAACGAGCGCTACGACGACTTCGCGCGCGACGAGCTCAACGCCGACGAGCACCGCTTCGAGATCGAGTTCGAGAAGCTCTACCGGCGCTTCTTCCAGGCGGGCAAGAAGAAGCGGTACGCGGGCCACATCGTCTGGAAGGAGGGGAAAGACGTCGACGACATCGACATCACCGGCTTCGAGTACAAGCGCTCGGATATCGCCGGGATCACGAAAGAGGTCCAACAGAACGTCATCGAGACGATCGTCACCGGCGACGACATCGACGAGGACATGGAGGAGGTGAAGTCGTACCTCGAAGGCGTCATCGCGCGGGTGCTCGACGGCGACGTGGACCTCGACGAGATCGGGATCCCCGGCGGGATCGGCAAGCAGCTCGACGCCTACGACACGCCGACCGCGCAGGTCCGCGGCGCGAAGTACGCCAACCGCATGCTCGGGACGAACTTCGGGAGCGGGTCGAAGCCGAAGCGGCTGTACATCGAGAAGGTCCACCCGGACTTCTGGACGCGAATGGAGGAGGAGGAAGGGCTCGACCCCCAGCGCGACCCCCTGTACGGGGAGTTCAAGCGCGACCCGGACGTGATCTGCTTCGAGTACGCCGATCAGGTGCCCGAGGAGTTCGAGGTCGACTGGGAGAAGATGCTGGACAAGACGCTCAAGGGGCCGATAGAGCGCGTGATCGAGGCGCTCGGGATGTCGTGGGAGGAGGTGAAGACGGGGCAAGAACAGACCGGACTCGGCTCGTTCATGTGACTGCCGACGAGCGCGAACGCGCTCTCTGGAAAGCACTTTTCGATTGCTAGAAAATTTCTTGGTCGATATGCGATTTTTGACGGGGAGATGCGTAACCATTAACCCCCTCAACCCCCACCATCGATGTACGAGGCACGAGAATACATATGGCTACTCTCGAAATCAACGATCTTCACGCACGAGTGGCGGAAGAGGGCGGCGAACGCATCCTTCTCGGCGTCGATCTGACCGTCGAGTCGGGCGACATCCACGCGCTGATGGGACCGAACGGCTCGGGGAAGTCGACGCTCGCGAAAGTGATCGCCGGCCACCCCGCCTACGAGGTCACCGGCGGTGAGATTCTGCTCCACCTCGACGAGGCCGACGTCGCCGACGTGGACGTCGACCTCGACGACGAGGACTATCACTGGGAGCTCCTAGAGCTGGAGCCGAACGAGCGCGCCGCGCTCGGCATCTTCCTCGGCTTCCAGTACCCCGCGGAGATCGAGGGCGTCACGATGACGAACTTCCTCCGACAGGCGCTCAACGCGAAGGCGGACGAGCGCGAGGAGCTGTTCGAAGACGAGGAGGAGGAGGCCGCCGAGGCCGAGGCCGAGGACGACGACGAGGGGTACGAGACCTCCCCAATGGAGGGCCCCGCCGACGACGGCGAGATCGGCGTCGCCGAGTTCCAGGAGATTCTCTCCGAGAAGATGGAGCTCCTCGACATGGACGAGAAGTTCATGCAGCGCTACCTCAACGCCGGGTTCTCCGGCGGCGAGAAGAAGCAGAACGAGGTCCTCCAGGCCGCGATGCTGGAGCCGAGCGTCGCCGTGCTCGACGAGATCGACTCGGGGCTCGACATCGACCGCCTGAAAGACGTCTCGAAAGGGATCAACGCGCTCCGCGACGAGCAGGGCACGGGCGTCCTCCAGATCACGCACTACCAGCGCATCCTCGACTACGTCGAGCCCGACCACGTCCACGTCATGCTCGACGGGGAAGTCGTCAAGAGCGGCGGCGCGGAGCTCGCCGAGAAGCTCGAGGACGAGGGGTACGACTGGGTCCGCGAAGACGCCTACGAGGCGGCGTAACCGAATGTGGGCACGCGACACACGTAAACACGGGAATCAGTAACAATACACTATGAGTTCACAACAGGACGACCTCAAGGAGACAGACACCGAGGCTCGCTTCGAGTTCAAGAAGGAGGAGAAGTCCGCCTTCCAGACCGAGAAGGGTCTCACCGAGGAGACGGTCCGCGTCATCTCGGAGGACAAGGACGAACCGGAGTGGATGCTGGAGCGACGCCTGCGCGCGCTCGAGCAGTTCCAGGAGATGCCGATGCCGACCGACTGGCCCGGCCAGCCGGACCTCTCCGAGATCGACATCGACGAGATCGTACCGTACATCCGCCCGGACATCGAGGCCCGCGGCGGCGCCGAGAGCTGGGAAGACCTCCCCGAGGAGATCCAGGACACGTTCGACAAGCTGGGCATCCCGGAGGCGGAGAAGAACGCGCTCTCGGGCGTCGGCGCGCAGTACGAGTCCGAGATCGTCTACCAGAACATGCAGGAGCGGTGGGAGGAGAAGGGCGTCATCTTCTGTGACATGGACAAGGCCGTCCAGGAGCACGAAGAACTCGTCCGCGAGCACTTCATGACGAAGTGCGTCCCCCCGAGCGACAACAAGTTCGCGGCGCTTCACGGCGCCATCTGGTCGGGCGGCTCGTTCGTCTACATCCCCGAAAACACCACCGTGGAGATGCCGGTCCAGGCGTACTTCCGGATGAACTCCGAGGGGATGGGTCAGTTCGAGCACACGCTCATCATCGCCGAGGAGGGCTCCGAGGTCCACTACATCGAGGGCTGTTCCGCGCCGAAGTACTCGGCGTTCAACCTCCACTCGGGCGGCGTCGAAGTGTTCGTGGGCGAGGACGCCCACGTCCAGTACTCGACCGTCCAGAACTGGTCGAAGAACACGTACAACCTCAACACGAAGCGCGCCATCGCCGAGAAGGGCGGGCGCATGGAGTGGATCTCCGGCTCGATGGGCTCGAAGGCGACGATGCTGTACCCCTCGACGATCCTGAAGGGCCGCGGTGCCTCCGACAACCACATCACCATCGCCTTCGCGGGCGAGGGCCAGGACATCGACACCGGCGCGAAGGTGTACCACAACGCGCCCGAGACCAAGTCCACGGTCGAGTCGAAGTCGATCGCGAAGGACGGCGGCCGCACCAACTACCGCGGGCTCGTCCACATCGCGGACGGCGCCGAAAACTCCTCGACGGCCGTCGAGTGCGACGCGCTGATGTTCGACAACGAGTCGACGTCAGACACCATGCCGTACATGGAGATCAACGAGTCGAAAGTCGACGTCGCCCACGAGGCGACCGTCGGGAAGATCGGCGACGAGGACATCTTCTACCTCCAGTCGCGCGGGCTCGACGACGACGACGCCAAACAGATGATCGTCTCCGGGTTCATCGAGCCGATCACGGAGGAACTGCCGATCGAGTACGCCGTCGAGCTGAACCGCCTCGTCGAACTCGAGATGGAGGGCTCGCTCGGATAACATGAGCACGCAAGCAATCGAGAGCCTCTCGGAGGACACGGTACGACGCATCGCCGACGAACGCGACGAGCCCGAGTGGCTCTTGGAGACCCGTCTGAACGCGCTGGCCGCGCTGGAGACCGCGGAGCTGCCCGACGTCATCCAGACGCCGGGCCGCCGCTGGACCGACCTCGAGGCGCTGGACTTCGAGTCGCTCGTCGACCCGCTGAACCAGGCGGACGAGACCGAGCGGACCGCGGGCGACGACGAGGTCGTCGTGCTGCCGTTCACCGAGGCGCTCGCCGAGTACGGCGACGTCATCGAGGCGAACTTCGGCTCCGTCCTCGACCCCGAACACAACTATCTCACGGCGCTTTCGGTCGCGCTGTTCACCACCGGTACGTTCGTCTACGTTCCCGAGGGCGTCGACGTCGAGGACGTGACGGTGCGCGCGGAGATGAACTCCCGTTCGCTGTTCAGCCAGACGCTCGTCGTCGCCGAGGAGTCGTCGTCGGTGACGATCCTCGAGTCGATCACGTCGGGCGACGCCGACGTGAGCGGCGACCGGTACTTCTCGAACCTCGTCGAAGTCGTCGCGGGCGAGAACTCGAACGTCCAGTTCGGCTCGCTCCAGAACCTCGACGACGACGCCTACACCTACTCGCTGAAGCGCGGCGTGACCGACACGTACGCGACGGTCGACTGGATCGAGAGCAACTTCGGCTCGAAGCTCACCCGCTCCGACATCGAAACCGAGCTCGAGGGCGACGGCTCCGAGAGCCAGATCGTCGGGACGTTCTTCGGCACGGACGACCAGCACTTCGACATCAACGCCCGCGTGTGGCACCAGGCGGAGCAGACGACCGCCGACCTCGTCACCCGCGGCGTGCTCGACGACGTGGCGCGCTCCGTCTACGAGGGCGTTCAGGACGTCGGCGAGGACGCGTGGAACACCTCCAGCTACCAGCGCGAGAACACGCTGATGCTGTCGGACGACGCCGAGGCCGACGCGTCGCCGAAGCTGATCATCCACAACCACGACACCGAGGCGTCCCACTCCGCGACGGTCGGACAGGTCGACGCCGAGGACCTGTTCTACCTCGAGAGCCGCTCGATCGACTCGCGGACGGCCCGGAACATGCTCGTCGAGGGCTTCTTCGTGCCCGTCCTAGAGGAAATCGCGGTCGACGAGTTCCGCGACGACGTCGAGGAGCTCGTCTTCGAGCGGCTCCAGTAAGCCGTCGGCGCCGAACGGATTTTTTCAGCCCCGCCCGGAGTCCCGGAGCGACCGGCGAGCGAGGGGAACCGCTTAAGACCGACGACGCCCGAGTTGTTCGTATGCGAACCCGCGTATCGTGCCGTCTCGGGTGGTCGCGGTGAGCGTGAGCCAGCGGGTCGCCTCCGACGACCAACTCGCGCGGCTGCTCCAGATCGGAATCGTGCTTGAGGAGGTCGTCGAAGCGCGAGCGCATCGCCACTACCAGCAGTTGGACGCCGAACTCGACGCGGAGGTGGAGACGCTCCTCGCGGATGCGGCCGAGGAGTCGGCGGACCACCGCGAGCGGCTGGAGTCGCTCATCGACGGGCTCGGCGTCGACAGCGTCCCGTTCGACGAGATCGAGTCGCTCGTCGACGCCCGCTACGGACGGACGCGGCCGGAGGACTTCGACGACGTGCTGTACGACCAGCTGTGCAACGAGGAGACGGCGTACAAGTTCTACGACGACCTCATCGAGGCGATCGAGGGGTCCGACGGGTCGTTCTCGGTCGACCGCGAGGAGCTGATCGCGACCCTGACGGCGATCCGCGACGAGGAGGCCGAGGGCGTACGCGAGGTCACGGAGGTCATGGAGCGCCGATGAACCGGACAGACGAGTCGCCGACGAGCGCCGACGGAGGACAGCCGTGAACACCGCAGATCAGTACCTCAAGACGATATACGTCGTACAGGACAGCGAAGACGGACCCGCCTCGACCGGGTCGATCGCCGATGCGCTCGGCGTCAGCCCGGCCAGCGCCAACGAGATGATCGGCAAGCTCGAAGAGCGCGGGCTCGCCGAACACGAGAAGTACAAGGGCGTCAAGCTGACCGACGACGGCATCGTCCGGGCCAGGGACGCCCTCCAGACCTACTGTATCATCGAGCGGTTCCTCGCGAACGTCCTCGCGGTCGAGGACTATCAGGCCGAGGCCCGGGAGCTCGAGGCTGTCATCGACGACACGGTCGCCGAGCGGCTCGACACGATCATCGACCGGCAGCCGGAGTGTCCGGACTGCTTCGACCCGGAGTCCGACGCCTGCGCGTGTTTGGAGATCGCGCCGGGGCCGGTCGAGCCGGAACAGCAGTAAAACGGCCGCAGAAACTTCTCCAGAGGTCCTTAGACTCCGGTCGAGTACCGCAGGATACCGGCGATGCCGCCGAACGCGTCGAGCAGCTGTTCGCCCTTCTCGAAGTCCGTGGAGATGAACTTCGTGTCCGTCCCGCGCTGTTCGGCGATGGCCATCAGGTGTTCGATGACGTCCTCTCGCTCCTCGACCTCGGCCGCCTCGCCGCACTCGCTACATTCGTGGTCCGGCGTCGAGTGGCGGGCGTCGATAACCTCGTACTCCTCGTGGCCGTCGGGGCACTCGTAGACGACGACGTCGGAGCGAAGGTCCTCGGAGATGAGCAGGCGGTCCACCGATCCCATGATCAGGTTGCGGCGGGTCTGCTCGAACCCGTAGGTCGCCTCCTGCCCGGTGTTGAGCTTCTCGAAGAACTCTTCCATGTTGCGTTTGTCCTCGACGATCTCCTGGTCGGCGAGCGCCTCGCTGGCGTTGTCGACGAGGTCTTTCAGGCCGGACTCATCGGTGTAGGCCACGTCGAACTTGCCGAGCACCTTGTCCTGAAGCTCGTGGTGGAGGTAGTCGCCGTCGAGGAACTCGTCTTTGGTCGGCGAGGGACCGCCGACGAGGATGCCGTCGAGCTCGTGGCGCTTGTCGACGAACAGGTCGTTGGCCATCCCAGCGACCTCCTGATAGAAGTTGTCGATCGCTTCGAGGCGCAGGCGGGCGAATCGCTGTGCGGACTGACCCCCCTTCCGCTGTTTGCCGGGGACGAGCGAGGAGGCGGACTTGACCGCCTCGACGCGTTTCCCCTTCAGCCAGCCGACGTTCGCCTCGCGGCGGTCCAAGACGATGAGCCCGAACAGCCCGGAGTCCTCGAGCATGTGTTCGAGCGGCTCGGTGAGGAACGCCGAGTCGCAGTGGTAGCGGAACGACTCGACGGGCTGCGGGGGCGACTCCAGCGTCCGGGTGACCATGTCGGTCTGGCCGCCGCCACTGTCGATGGCGCCCGAGAAGATCACGATCCCGTTGTCCGGCGGGAAGGTGTCGTAGTAGCGCAGCCGGTCCTTGATCGACGTCAACGCGTCCTGAACGGCCGTCCGCGTCTGCTTGGACTTGATGTTGGACGCCTCGCTGTGCTCTTGGGTGACGTGCGCCACCACGTCGGAGATCTGCCTGTCCTCGGGGATGTAGATGGTGACGAGCTGGGTGCCGGAGCCCTCGTACTCCTTGAGTTCCTCGATGACCTTGCGGAACTCGTACTTCCGGCGGTCCGCGTTCGCCTCCTGTGCGTCGCTACTCATTACTCCGAATACGGTCGCGTGCGTGTAAGTAATCTTTGACCTGTCGATACGGGCGGAAGCGTCCGTCTCGGCCGCGTTTGGCGGTGGATCGCTCGGAGCCCCGCTCCGGGCGACGGAGGGCGGGATACCCTCGATTTACATCGACTCCGGCGCCTCGACGCCCAGCACGTCGAGCGCGTTCGCCATCGTGTGCTTCGCGGCCGCGACGAGCGCGAGCCGGGCGTCCCGCAGGGCCTCGGTCTCGGCGGTCACGACGGGGCACTCGCGGTAGAAGGCGTTGTACGCGTCCGCGAACTCGCGGGTGAACGTCGCGATCGTGTGCGGCTCCAAGTCGTCCGCGGCGGCCTCGATTGCGGCGGGGAAGCGCGCGACCTCGCGGAGGAGCTCGCGGGCCGCGTCGGTTTCGAGCGCGCCCGCGTCGACGTCCAAGGCGTCGGGGTCGACCTCGCCGTCGGCGTCCGCCGTCACGCCCGGCACGTCGATCCCGGCGGCGGCCGCCTCGCCGAGGATGCCGGCGCAGCGCGCGTGGACGTACTGGACGAACGGCGCCGACTGCGCCTCGAAGTCGAGCGCGTCCTCCCACTGGAAGGTGATCGCCTTCGCGGGCTGTTTGGAGACGATGTCGTACCGGACCGCGCCGATCCCGACCTGGTGGGCGATGCGCTCGACGTCCTCGTCGGTGAGGTCGTCGTCACGGATGCGGTCGTCCATGCGCGACTCGACGGCGTCGCGAGCGCGGTCGATCGCCTCGTCGAGGAGGTCGTCGAGCATCACGCCCGTCCCCTTCCGGGTCGACATCTTCCCGTCGGGCAGGTTGACGTACGAGTAGATGACGTGGCCGAGGCGGTCGGTGTCGTTGCCGAGCAGTTCGAGGGTCGCCGAGAGCTGGTCGGCCTGGAGCTTGTGGTCCTCGCCGAGGACGGTGACGGCGCGGTCGTAGTTCGCGAACTTCCACTCGTGGTGGGCAAGGTCGCGGGTGGTGTAGAGGCTGGTGTCATCGGAGCGCAGGAAGACGAGGTTCTTGTCGATCCCCCACTCGTCGAGCTCCAGCTGCCAGGCGTCCTCCTCGTAGACGGCGTGGTCGGTCTCTTTCAGCCGGCCCGCGATGTCGTCGGTGGATCCGTCGCGCATGAACCGCGTCTCCTTGACGAACTCGTCGAACTCCGCGGGGAGGCGGCCGAGGCACGATTTCATTCCACCGAGGACGGCGTCGACGACCTCGCCGACGCGCTCGTACGTCTCCTCGTCGCCCGCCTCGAGCCCCTGGAGGATCGACTGGATCTCCGCCTCCGCGGCCTCGACCGCGTCGTCGTCCGCCTCCTCTAAGAAGGCGTTCCCCTTCCGGTAGTAGCGCACGAGGTCGTACTCGGCGCGGTCGCGGGCGGGCTCCGCGTCGAGGTCCGACTCGTCGAACCGCTCGTACGCCCAGGTGAACACGGCCATCTGCCGGCCCGCGTCGTTGACGTAGTAGTGGCGGTCCACGTCGTAGCCGGCGTACGCGAGGAGGTTCGCGACCGCGTCGCCGACGATGGGGTTGCGCGCGCGGCCGACGTGGACGGGGCCGGTCGGGTTCGCGCTGGTGTGTTCGACCACGACGCTCGTGTCGCGGTCGGGGAGCGCGCCGTAGTCGGCGTCGACCGCGGCCGCGTCGAGCGTGTCGGCGAGGTAGCGCTCGTTCGCGTGGAAGTTGACGTACGGCCCCGCGGTGTCGACGCTCGCGACGTAGTCCGCGTTCCCGACCGACACCGCCTCGGCGACAGTCGCCGCGACGTTCGGCGGCGCGTCGCCGACCTCGCCCGCGAGTCGGAAGGCGACGCTGGAGGCGAGCGTCGCGTCCATGTCGTCGGGCGGGCGTTCGATGCCGAGGTCGTCGGTCGGGAGGGCGAGCGAGTCGAGCGCGTCCGCGAGCGCCGCCTCGACCTCCGACCGGAACTGCCGGAACATACCGTCCGTTCGACGGGCGGGTTAAAAGGCCCTTCCGAAGCGGCGCGGCGGGCGGAGACGCGGATCGAACCGCGAGCGACACCGCCACGGGAAACCCACCGGGTTGTGCGCAACAGCCGTCCGTATCGCTCCGTTGACGCCGCCGCCTCCGGTCGGTTATCGGGACAGTTTCGGCAGTCGAGCGATCCGGTCGGCGTTCGGGACCCCCTTCGGTTCGCCTGCGGCGGGACTGAAGCGCCTCCGCGGTCCGCACCCGACCGGCGGAGTTCGTCGGAGGGGATCGCGCTACTCCACGATCTCGTCGATCAGCTCGCGCGCACTGCGCCGAACCGCCGCGTCGCTCTCGACCGACGGCTCCCACCCGAGGGCGGCGAGCTTCTCGATCGACAGCCGCATCTTCGGTACGTCGCCGGTCCAGCCGCGGTCGCCGCCGGTGTAGGCGTACTCCGGGTCGACGCCGAGCTCCTCGCTCACGATGTCGGCGATGTCGGTGACGGAGGTCGTCGTCCGCGTCCCGAGGTTGTAGACGTTGTACGCGGCGTCTGCGTTCTCGACCACGTGCCGGATGGCGTCGACACACTCCGAGACGTGCATGTACGACTTCTCCTGCCGGCCGTCGCCGAGGATCTCCAGTTCGGTCGGATCCTCGGCTAACTTCTCGATGAAGTCGGGGATCACGTTGCCGCGCTGGCGCGGGCCGACGATGTTCGCGAACCGGAACACCCACGACCGGACGCCGTAGGAGTGCGCGAACGTCGATATCAGCGCCTCGTCCGCGAGCTTCGCGGAGCCGTACATCGAGATCGGTTCGAGGGGGGCGTAGTCCTCGGGGGTCGGTCGCGGCGCCTCGCCGTACACCGTCGAGGAGGAGGTGAACGCGAAGCGATCGACGCCGACCTCGCGCATGCGCTCCAAGACGTTGTACGTCATCTCGGTGTTCTCCTCGAACAGCGCGCGGTCGTCGTCGTAGTTCGTGTCGGTGTACGCCGCGAAGTGGAAGACGACATCGAGGTCGTCGGTGACGACGCGCGCCACGTCGTCGGGGTCGGTCATGTCCGCTTCGACGAACGCCGCGCCCTCGGGGACGCGGTCGCGGGTCCCCTTCGAGAGGTCGTCGGCGACGCGGACCGTCGCGCCGCGGTCGAGCAGGTCGGCCGCGAGGTGGCTTCCGACGAGACCGGCGCCGCCGGTGACGAGGACGCGCGAATCGGCGAGGTTCATATCGGCCCGTCGGCGGTCGCGGATAAGTAGGTGTGGAATCGCGACGAGCGGGGTCGACACGGAGGCGAAGCGAACGGAACCGGGTCACGTCCGTGTCGGTCGGAGCGCCGGCCGCACCGATCCGAGCGCAGACCGCGCCGATCCGATCGTCGCCGACGGCGAGTGCCGCCGAGCAGATCGCCGGCGACGCCGTAGGGACGGCTGTGTCAGAGCGTGGTCAGAGGTTCTCGAACGCCTCGTCGACCATCTCGCCGGTGTCGGCGATGATGCCGGCCATCTCGTCGTCGTCGGGCGCCATGCCCGCGAGGCGAGCGAGACGCATGATAGAGACGTGATAGACGCGCTGCGTCCCGGGCGCTTCCTCCCAGACGACGACGTTACACGGCATGAGCGCGCCGAGCTTGTTGTCGGTCGCGTCGAGCGCCCGGTCGGCGACAGCCGGGTTACACGCGCCGAGCACGTAGTAGGGGTCGCGACCCGCGTCGACCTTCTCGTTGAGCATCTCGGACGGCGAGAACTCGACCGGGACGCCGAATCCGGCGTCGGTGAACACCTCGCGGACGTGTTCGATCGCCTCCTCGTGGCCCATCTCGAGGGTGGCCTGCTCTTCGCCGATGTCGTCCAGGTCGATCTGCGTCGGGTCGATCGGAAGCGTCATTCGTGTATCGTCTTGGGCCTACGTAACAAAGGCTCTTCGGATGTCCTACCGAGAGAGCGGAGCAGCCGTGAACTGAACCGGACTGTCGCCGACTCGACTGTAGTAGTATTGTACTAATTAGGAACAACTTTAACCCACTCTGTCGCCCTATTGTCCGATACGATGACCGCGTCAGTGCGTGACGACCTCGAACGGGACTTGGGGTGTATCGACCTCCTCGAGTGTATTCACGGGCTCAACGAGCGGGATCAGGCGGTGTTTCAGGCGCTCCAAGGAGTGAACGAAGGGCTCACCGTCGACGACGTGGCGGACCGGCTGGAGTGTGAGCGGTCGACGGCGTACCGGTCGATCTCGCGGCTCGTGGACGCCGGCGTCGTCGTCCAGCGACAGGAGAACTACGATCAGGGCGGGTACTACTACGTCTACCGGCCGCGAACGCCCGAGGAGGCCGCTCGCGAGATGCAGCAGCTGCTCAACAGCTGGTACGCGACCGTCGGTCAGCTCATCCAAGAGTTCGAGGACCGGTACGGCGGCGAGGCGGACGAGCGCGGGGATCGGTCGCTCCAGCCCGGACCGTGACGCGCGGGCGACCGCGACGCTCGCCGATTAGTATTGTGCGAAACATACAAAATAAATAAATCATTGGGGATCGAAGGGGATGGCATGGCCGAAGACACGGGAGCGACCCGGCCGCCGACGGACCCGGACGACGCTCCCGCCGAGTACGTGCGAGCTAACCGGGAGGAGCTGGTCTCGCTGGCCCTCGATCTGCTCGCGGTCGACACGTCGAACCCGCCCGGCGACACGCGCGAGATCGTCGCGGCGATCGAGCGGTTCCTCGACCCACTTCCGGTCGAGGTCGAGCGGTTCGCCGTCGACCCGGCGAAGCCGAACCTGCTCGTCCGGGTCGACGGCGCGTCCGACCGAACGCTGCTGTACAACGGACACCTCGACACCGTCCCGTTCGACGCCGACGCGTGGACGCGCGACCCGCTCGGCGAACGCGCCGACGGCCGCGTCTACGGCCGGGGCGCGACCGACATGAAGGGCGCCGTGGCGTCGCTGCTGTTCGCGCTCCGGGCCGTCGTCGCGACCGACGCGGAGCCGCCCGTCGACCTCCTGTTCGCCTTCGTGAGCGACGAGGAGGTCGGCGGCGACGCGGGGCTCCCGGCGCTGCTCGATGCCAGAGCGCTCGACGCGAACGCGTGCGTGATCGGCGAGCCGACCTGCGAGGAGGGTCGCCGCTCCGTCACGGTCGCGGACCGGGGGAGCATCTGGCTGACGCTCGAAGCCGCCGGCGAGGCGGCGCACGGCTCTCGACCGATGCTCGGGGTCAACGCGGTCGACCGGCTCTACGGCGCTGTCGAGACGATACGCGAGCGGTTCGGCGCCGAGCGGCTGGAGATCGACGCCGAGATGGAGCCGATCGTCGAGGAGTCGGTCGAGTACTACGCCCCGTCGATGGGCGAGGCGACCGCTCGGGACCTATTCCGGTACCCGTCGATCAACCTCGGCGTCCTCGAGGGCGGCGACGCGGTAAACGCCGTCCCGGGGTCCGCCCGCGCCGAGGTCGACGTGCGGCTGACGGCGGGCGTCCACACGCCCGACGTGCTCGCGGCCATCCGCGACTGCGTCGCCGGCTGCGAGGGGATCACGGTCGCCGACGTTTCCTGGAGCGTCGGCACCACAGAGGACCCCGCCAGCCCGCTGGTCGACGCCGTCGCGTCGACGGCGGCGGCGGTCACCGGGGACCGCGTCTTCCGTCGGAGCGCCACGGGCGGCGGCGACGCCAAGAAGCTCCGGAACGCCGGGATATCGACCGTCGAGTTCGCCCTCGGGACCGACACGCTCCACGCCCCCGACGAGTACGTCCCGGTCGACGCGCTCGTCGACAACGCGGTGGTCTACGCCCGGCTCCCCGCCGCGTGGCGCTCTCGGGTCGACTAGCTGCCCGCGGACGAGCGGGGCGACTCGGGCACGCCGATCGGCGACGGTCGAGAAAGACTTAGATAGCGGACTGGTTCACGTATGGGTATGAAGGACAAGACCGATGCGACGAGCGAGCCGCCTCGGGGGGCCGACGACGGGTCCGTGAGCGGCGGATACGGGTTCGCGGGCGGCGGGAGCGACGGACGCCGCCTTCCGGCGGACGGAACGGGAGCCGGCGCGTCGGGCCCCCGCTGACGATGGAGCGGTTCCAGAACACCGGCCAGCCCGACTGGGACTGGTGGGGGAAGCTCTGGCCGACGCCGGGCGCGACGCTCCGGCAGCTCGGGGTCGAGCCCGGCCTGTCGGTGGCCGAGGTCGGCTGCGGGAGCGGCTACTTCGCGCTACCGGCCGCCCGCATCGCCGAGCCCGCGCCCGTGTACGCCGTCGACTTGGACGAGACGCTGCTCGACGAGCTCGACGCGCTCGCCGGGCGACAGGCGATCGGGAACGTCGTCCCGGTCCACGGCGACGCCCGGGACCTGACCGGTGTCCTCCCGGAGCCGGTCGACGTGCTCGTCGTGGCGAACACCTTCCACGGCGTCGACGACCGCGCCGAGTTCGTCGAGGAGACGTTCCGAGCGGTCGCGCCCGGCGGCAGCCTGGTCGTCGTCAACTGGCACGACCGGCCGCGCGAAGCGACGACCGTCGGGGGGGAGCCCCGGGGACCGCCGACGGGGCTCCGGATGGACCCCGAGGAAACGGCGGAGGCCGTCCGGGGGGCGGCGCCGTTCGAACTCGACCGGCGGGTCGATCTGCCGCCGTACCACTACGCGGTCGTGTTCGACCGGTAGCGCCGCCGACGCCCCAACCGTCAGCGACACCCCGACTGCCGCCGACGCTGACCGATCCGCGCCGAACACGAGGATTTTTAGATTGTGGAATGGGCGCACAAGACTAATACGCCACGCGCGTAACTGTCTGGTGTGAGACCCCCATGACCGACATCGAACCTCAAGAAACCGTCGACGCCAGAGGCGCAGCGTGCCCCGGTCCCCTGATGGACCTCATCGGAGCGATCCGGAGCGCGGAGTCGGGCGACGTGGTCCGGCTCCTGAGCGACAGCGACGGGTCGCTCACCGACGTTCCCGAGTGGGCCGATGAGGCCGGCAACGAACTGCTCGCCGTCGAAGAGCTCGACGAGCACAACGCGTTCTACGTGGAGAAAGCATGACCGAACGCATCGTCATCGTGGGCGGCGGGACCGGCGGATCGGTGCTCGCCAACGACCTCGCCGACCGGCTCGGTCCGGAGCTCGACGCCGGCGACGTGGAGGTCACCCTGATCAACGACGGCCCCGACCACGTGTACAAGCCGGTCTGGCTGTACGTGCCGTTCGGCAAGCGCGAACCGGCGGACGGTCGCCGCGCGCTCGACGAGCTGGTCGATGACGCGGTCGACCTCCGGATCGACCGCGTGTCCGAGATCGACACGGATTCGCAGACGCTCCGGTTCGACGGTACCGCGCCGTCGATGGAGTACGACCACCTCGTGCTGGCGACCGGGTCGACGCTGGAGCCCGAGCAGATCCCCGGGCTCGTCGAAGGCGGACACGACTACTACAGCGAGCCGGGCGCGACGGCCCTTCGAGAGGAGCTGCTGGAGTTCACCGAGGGCGAGCTCGTCTTGAGCGTCATCGGGACGCCCCACATGTGTCCCGCGGCGCCGCTGGAGTTCGTCTTCATGACCGACGACTGGTTCCGCGAGCGCGGCCTGCGCGAGGACGTCGAGGTCACCTACACGTACCCGATCCAGCGCGTTCACGGGAATCCCCACATCGCCGAGTGGGCCCGTCCCATCATGGAGGACCGGGACATCAACGTGGAGACGTTCTTCAACGCCGAGTCTGTCGACCCCGACGCAGAGACCATCACGTCGATGGAGGGGACCGAGCTCGACTACGACCTCCTCGTCTCGATTCCGCCTCACGGCGGCGTCGACCTGATCGAGGAGGCCGGCCTCGGCGACGACGGCTGGGTCGACGTGGACAAGCACACGCTAGAGGCGGCGGCCGCGGACAACGTCTACGCGCTCGGCGACACCGCCGACACGGGCGTCCCGAACGCGGGCAGCGTCGCGCACTACCAGGCCGGCGTCGTCGGCCAGCGCCTCGCCAGCGAGGTCCGAGGCCGCCCCGCGACGGCGACGTACGACGGGAAGACCCTGTGCTTCATCGAGACCGGGATGGACGCCGCCTCGTTCGTCGAGTTCGACTACGAGCGCCCGCCGTCGCCCGCGCCGCCCTCGGAGAAGCTCCACTGGTCGAAGCTGGCGTACAACGAGTCCTACTGGCTCACCGCGCGAGGGTTGCTCTGACCATGTCCGAGACGCACGAACCCGAGCCAGACGACCTCGAAGCGGCCATCGCGGAGAACCCGGAGGCGGTCGCCGAGCTCGTCGAGCGGCTCGACGCGGTCAACGAGCTGTTGGACGTGCTCTCGCTGGGCGAGGGCGCGCTCTCAGACGAGATGGTCCGCGAGCTCTCGGCCACGGGGTCGACGCTCGCGGAGTCCGCCGACGGCCTGGCGACCGACGAGACCGTGGGGCTGGCCGAGGCGGTCGGCGAGAACGGCGACGAGCTGCGGGAGGCGCTCGACACGCTGCTCACGCTCCAGCGGAGCGGCACGCTCGACGAGCTGGCCGAGGTCGCGGAGGTCGGGTCGCTGGCGACCGCGGCCCTCGACGACGAGATGGTCGCGTCGCTGGCCGGGACCGGCGCCGCGCTCGGCGAGGTGGCGCAGACCGCGGCCGACGACGACACCCGCGAGGGCGTCGAGACGCTGCTGAAGGGGGTCGGCGAGGCGGAGCGCGACCCGCCGGATCGGGTCGGGGCCGTCGGGCTGATCCGCGGGGTGCGCGACCCGGACGTCCAGTACGGGCTGGGCTACCTGCTGGCGGTGGCGGGCGCGATCGGCCGCGAGCGCGCCGGGCGCGAGCGGAGCGAGGGATCGCGCTAGCGGGGGCGACGCGCCGTTCCGCGGCGCGAGCGGGCGGAGTCGGTCGTGGTCACTAGTGGTTTTTGCGTTGTATCGAGGGTGTCTGGAGCGACGACGCCGGCGACGGCGCGGGCAAAACAGAACCGGGGGCTCGTTCCGCGGCGGTCAGACGAGCAGTTGGATGTCCGCCTCGGCCATGTCCTGAAGCGCGGTGGCGGCGCCGACGCCCGTGGTGACGCCGTCGTAGAAGTTGTCCTCGTCGTAGTCCATCAGGTCGATGGTCATCTGACAGGCCTGGAACTCCACGCCCATGTCGAGGCTCGTTTCGAGGAGCTCCTCGATCGTGGCGGTGTCGTTGTCCGAGATCCGGCGCTCCATCATCTTCGTCGTGACGCGGTCCATCCCGGGGAGCGCGGCGACGGCGTTCGGCACGGGCATGTTGGGGTTGCCGACGGAGCTGAGCTGGAGGTTCTTCGACCGCTCCTCGTGGAGGATGTCGAGCCCCCAGAACGTGTGGAAGACGGTCACCTCGTAGCCGAACGCGGCAGCGGTGCTGGCGAGGATGAGCGGCGGGTACGCCATGTCGAGCGTCCCCTTGGTGGCGATGATGCTCATCTTCTTGCCGCCGTCGTCGGCGGTGGCCTCGGCGAGCGCCTCCTCGAGCTCGTCGACGCGCGCGGCCAATTCCGCGCGGGAGGGCGCGTCGTCGGTCGGCGCGTCGTCGGCCGACGCGTCGGGTGTGTCCGTGCTCATTGTTACTCCGTCTTGCGGACGTAGTGTTTGTACACGTCGTCGCCTTCCGTCTGGTCGAGGAGCTCGACGCCCTCGGTGCCGTCGGCCCAGCCGTCGAGGTCGCTCATGCTTCCGGGGTCGGTCGCCAGCACTTCGAGGACCTCGCCCGCGTCGAGGCCGTCGACGGCGGACTTCGTCTTCACTACCGGCATGGGGCACGATGCGCCTTTCACGTCGAGCGTCTCCGCGATGTCGAATTCAGCACTCATTGTGTATCTGCTCCGGTGTCTGTATTGGAGCTAGCGCACAATACCCCCCGGTGAAGTAAAACTGTGTCGGTTCTTGGGAATTCTCCCAACTACTGTATAAAGTGAAACCTGTTTAGCCGCCGCATAAGCCCCTGAGTACAACAGTAAGAGATACGGACCGGTTTCTATTGAATATAGTATTGCTTAGAAAAGGAAATACTATGAAAATGCTTTTGTGCGTCGACCCGGTATGAACGACTGCGAAACATGAATGCCGACGACTTCCCGACTCCGGACGTCGACGTCGACTCCGTCGACCCGGAATCGCTCAAAGACCGAATCGACGCCGGCGAAGACGTCACGATCCTCGACGCGCGCATGCAGTCGGACTACGAGGAGTGGCGCATCGACGGCGAGAACGTCACGTCGATCAACGTCCCGTACTTCGAGTTCCTCGAAGACGAGATCGACGACGACGTTCTCGACCGGATCCCCGACGACCGCGAGGTGACCGTCCTCTGCGCGAAGGGCGGCGCCAGCGAGTACGTCGCGGGCACGCTCACGGAGCGCGGCTACGACGTCGACCACCTCGAAGACGGGATGAACGGCTGGGCGAGCATCTACGAGGCCGTCGAGGTCGACCGCTACGACGGGGCCGGCACGCTCCTCCAGTACCAGCGCCCCTCCTCGGGCTGCCTCGGCTACCTCCTCTACGACGACGGGGAGGCCGCGATCATCGACCCGCTGCGGGCGTTCACCGACCGCTACCTCGACGACGCCGACGAGCTCGGCGTCGAACTGAACTACGCCCTCGACACGCACGTCCACGCCGACCACATCTCGGGCGTGCGCGACCTCGACGCCGCGGGCGTCGAAGGCGTCATCCCCGAGGCCGCGGTCGACCGCGGCGTCACGTACGCCGACGAGCTGACCACGGCCGCCGACGGCGACACGTTCGCGGTCGGCGACGCCACCGTCGAGACCGTCTACACTCCCGGCCACACGACCGGGATGACCTCATACCTCGTCGACGAGAGCCTGCTCGCGACCGGCGACGGGCTGTTCATCGAGAGCGTCGCCCGCCCCGACCTCGAGGAGGGCGACGAGGGCGCCCCCGACGCCGCGCGCCTGCTGTACGAGTCACTTCAGGAGCGGGTGCTGACGCTGCCCGACGACACGCTCATCGGCGGCGCGCACTTCAGCGACGCGGCCGTCGCGGCCGACGACGGCACCTACACGGCGCCGATCGGCGAGCTCGTCGAGGAGATGGACGCGCTCACGATGGACGAGCAGGCGTTCGTCGACCTGATCCTCTCGGACATGCCGCCGCGCCCGGCCAACTACGAGGACATCATCGCGACGAACCTCGGACAGAACGCCGTCGACGACGACGAGGCGTTCACCCTGGAGCTCGGGCCGAACAACTGCGCCGCCAGTCAGGACTCGCTCGCGGGTGACTGACGACGCCGATGGTCGCTGACCCAGTACTGCTGCAGGCGGTCGCCGAGCTGTTCCCGAACGGGGTCAGCCGGTACGCCGTCGGCGGACTGCTCGTCGGTCTCGGGACCGTCGTCATCTACGTCGGAACGGGTATCCCGGCCGGGGCGAGCACGTTCCTGGAGTCGACGCTGTCGTACGTCTCCGGCCAGTCCCGGTTCCGGCGGTACGTCGGATCGCGGGACTGGCGGCTCGTGTTCACCGCCGGCATCATCCTCGGCGGGCTCGCGTTCGCCGCGACGTTCCAGTCGGGGCTAGTCACGAGCCCGCTCTACGAGCCCGGGACGACCGGCACGCTGTACGAGGTCGCCGGCGTGACGCTCTGGGCGACCGACGTCCAGCCGTGGCGGCTGTTCTTCGGCGGGATCCTCGTCGGGATCGGCACCCGCATGGGGAAGGGGTGTACGTCCGGCCACGGGGTCTGCGGCGTCGGATCGGCGTCGAAGACGTCGCTGGTCGGCGTCGCGACGTTCCTCGCCGTGGCGATCGGGACCGCCCAGGTCGTCGCCGCGCTGGGGGTGAGTCCGTAGATGGCGGATCGACATCCGCTGTTCAAGCCGCTGATCTTCGTCGGCGGCCTGATCTTCGGGTTCGGACTCGGGTTCAGCCACATGGCGCGGCCGGAGGTCGTGCTGAACTTCCTCACATTCGAGGACCTCGGCCTCCCGTTCGTCATGTTCGGGGCCGCAATCGTCTCCGGGATCGCGTTCGCGCTGCTGCCGCGCATCCGCGACGCCGCGCCGCTCACCGGCGCTCCCTACGAGCGCCGGCTGAAGCCGTTCGACCGGAACGTCCTCGTCGGCGGCGCCGTCTTCGGCGTCGGCTGGGGGCTCTCTGGCATCTGTCCGGGCGCGGCGTACGCGAGCCTCGGGGTCGGTAACGTCACCATCCTCTGGGCGCTCGGCGGAATGTTCGTCGGCGCGTACGCGCAGGGGTACTGGCGGAGCCGGAGCGGAGCCCGCGACGCCGCCGCGGCGGGCGCGGACTAACGCACCGGCTCCATGGACCCCGCTCTCATCGCCCTCTCCGTCGGCGCGGCGCTCGCGAGCCTGTTCATGGCGTGGGTGATCGGCGCCGGGTCGAGCGGCGCGACCCCGTTCGCGCCCGCCGTCGGCGCGAACGCCATCGGAACGATGCGCGCGGCCCTGCTGGTCGGCGTCTTCGGCTTCGCCGGCGCCGTCACGCAGGGCGGGAACGTCTCTGAGGCCGTCGGGAGCGGCCTCGTTGGCGGGATTAGCCTGCCCGTCGCCGGCGTCATCCTCGTGCTCGTGCTGGGCGCGGGGCTGATGGCGGTGGGCATCACCACCGGGATTCCGATCGCGACCGCGTTCACCGTGACCGGCGCCGTCATCGGCGTCGGGCTCGCGCTCGGCGGGACGCCGGTCTGGGCGAAGTACCAACAGATCGGCGCCGTCTGGCTCCTGACGCCGTTCATCGGCGGCGGCATCGCGTTCGCCATCGCCAGCGTCCTCCCGCGACCCGGCGCGCCCGAGCGGTACAGCGTCCCGGTCCTCGCCGGGCTGGTCGGGAGCGTCCTCGTGAACGTCCGGTTCAGTTTCCTCGGCGAGGGGACCGCGCCCGGGACCGTCCGCGGTCTCGGACAGCGGACCCTGTCGCTCGACGGGACCGCGTCGGCGGTCGCGATCACCGGCCTCGCGGCGCTGGCCGTCGCGGCCGTCGTCTGGTGGGACGTGAGCCGCGACGAGCAGGGCGGGCTGCGGCGCGTGCTGCTCGCGCTCGGGTCGCTCGTCGCGTTCTCCGCGGGCGGGAGTCAGGTCGGGCTCGCGGTCGGACCGCTCCTACCACTGCTCGACGAGGTGGGAATGGTGTCGGCCACCGCCGTCCTCGTCGGCGGCGGGCTCGGGATGCTGGTCGGCTCGTGGACCGGCGCGCCCCGGATGATAAAGTCGCTGGCGCAGGACTACTCGTCGCTCGGGCCGCGCCGCTCCATCTCGGCGCTCGTCCCGTCGTTCCTGATCGCGCAGCTGGCCGTGCTGCTCGGCGTGCCGGTCTCGTTCAACGAGATCGTCGTGAGCGCGATCATCGGGAGCGGCGCGGCCGTCGGCGGTCGGGAGGCCGTCGACGCGGGGAAGATCCTCACGACCGTGGGGGCGTGGGCCGGCTCGTTCGGCCTCTCGTTCGCGCTCGCGTACGCGGCCGCCGCGCTCGTCTTGTGATTGGCGCGCGCCGCGGCGTCGCCTACTCTTAAACCGCCCGAGGCGGCGGGACGAGGAAGACGTTGCCCGTCGCCCGCGTGACGATCTCCTCCGAGACGCTGCCCAGCAGGAGCCGCCGGATCCGGCTCCGCCCCTTCGACCCGACGAGGACCGTCGACGGAGTGACCTCGGCCTCGACGGCGAGGATCTCCTCGGCGGGGTCGCCGCGGCGGACCTCGGTCCGCGTCTCGATCCCCCAGCCCTCCAGCGTGCTCGCCCGCTCTGCCAGCCGCTCCGCGGGACCGCCGCCGGCGTCCGGCCCGTCGTCCTTCGGCGACCGGACGTGGACGAGCGTCGCCTCCTCGGTCGCGCGACGGAGGTACGAGAAGGCGTCGAACGCCCGGTCGGCGTGCTCAGAGAAGTCTGTCGCGAAGAGGACGTGCCGGAAGAGGTGTTCGCGGAGGACATCGGGGTCGTCGGCCGCCCGCTCGACGCGGTTGACCAGCAGCGGGACGACGGTGGTCCGGGCGAGGTTGCGGGCGGTCGAGCCGACGACCCGGTTCTCCAGCGGGCTCTGTCCGCGCGAACCCACGATCGTCAGGTCGGCGTGAACGGTCTCCGCGATGCCGTTGAGGCGGCGGTACGGGGTCCCGCGAACGACGTGCGTCTCGACGTCGAACCCCGCGGCCTCGATCACCTCGCGGTACCTGTCGAGCCCCCGCCGCCGGCGCTCCTCGAAGTCGACGCCGGGCATGCCGGGGTGGACGTTCGCCGAGACGACCGTGACGAGGTGGACCGTCCGGACGCCGATTCGGTCCAAGCAGCCGAGGCAGGTCTCGTTCTCGATCGTCGCCTCGCTGGCGGCCGACAGGTCGGTTGCGCACAGGGCCCTCATGTCGATCCCTTCGGTGGGCGGCGACAACACGATTTTGTTCGTCGTTTGATACTTCAGCGAGCGCGAGCGCGTAGCCGGCGCTCGGGCCGACGGAGGCGCCGTATTATCTCTGTAAGTTATCGGTACTCCCGCCGAGGTTACCGGGATATAGTATTGTACATCAAGCCCAAAACCGTTATAGGCACGAAGCGGATAGTGGACACCGAGCAGAAATGTGCCAAGACCGAATTTCCGCGTTCGGAAGCCGGAGGACGAATAGATGGCTGGACTAGAGATACCCTCGTGGGACCCAGAGACGGTCCTACTCATCGGCACGATCCTCCTGGAAGCGTTCGTGTTGTACGTGGGGTACGGCGGCCTCGAACGGCTCGTCGGGCCCTATCTGATGCGGCTCTTGGTCGGGGGTGACGCCAGTGCTCGGTAACTTCCTCGGCGGCCTCGGCATCTTCGAGACGAGCCCCGAGATGTTGGCGCTGTTCGTCGGGTTCGGCCTCGTCGTCGGGGTGCTGTTCGGGTTCTTCGGCATGGGCGGGTCGTTCCTCGTCACCCCGGCCCTCCTAATGCTAGACTACCCGGCCTCCGTCGCCGTCGGGAGCGGGATGGCGTTCGTCTTCGGAACGGCCGTCATCGCGACGCTGAAACACCACGACCTCGGGCAGGTGGACTACAAGCTCGGGGTGATCATGATCACCGGGACGACCATCGGCATCGAGGCCGGGCGCGCCAGCGTCTACTACCTCGAATCGATGGGGCTCGCCGGCGGCGTCATCAGCGTCGCCTACGTCGTCCTGCTCGGTGGCGTCGGCGCGATGGTCACGCGCGACGCCCTCAAGGGCGACGACGACGGCGGCGTCGACCACGAGGCCGCCGACAAGGACCTCGACGAGTACGAGATCCCCGACGTCGCCAAGAAGATCCAACGGACCGTTCGGATCCCGCCGATGGTGACGCTCCGCGGCGACGTCACCGTCTCCGTGTGGGTCATCACGGCCGTCGCCTTCTCGACCGGCGTCCTGTCCGGGTTCCTCGGCGTGGGCGGCGGCTTCATCCGGATGCCCGCGATGATCTACGCGATCGGCGTCCCGGTGCCCGTCGCCGTCGGGACCGACCTCTTCGAGATCGTCTTCTCCGGCGGGCTCGGGAGCTACCTCTACGGACAGGACGGCGGCGTGAGCCTCGGCATCGTCGCCCCGCTGCTGTTCGGGAGCGCGCTCGGCGCGCGCGTCGGCTCCGCCGCGACCGCCGTCGTCGACTCCGACGAGATCAAGGTGTACTTCGGCGGGATGCTGCTCGTCGGCGCCCTCGCCGTGGGCATCGGCGAAGTGGGCTCGTACATCGGCAGCTCGACGCTCGAACTGCTCGGACTGGTGCTTACCATCGGCGCGGCGGTCGTCGTCGCCTTCGCGGTCCTCTACACGACGATCAGCTCGCTCCGCGTGACGCGTCAACAGCAGACGTCTGCCGCGGACTGACCTGTTTTTCTCCAGTCCACGGCCGCGGTATTGTTAGTTTCTTTCAACACTATCGAGAGCGACCGGTCTCTCGGACCGACGGGAGCGGCGGCGACCGCCGCATCTGGTGGCGGCGACCCGGCGCGGACCGCCACATCCGAGGACGGTGACCGCGACCCTCACAGCCCTTCTTCGCCGCCCTCCTGCGTGAGGAGAACGACCATCGAGAGCCCGGAGATGAGGAGGAGGATGAGCGTCGGCACCACGGCGTACTGGTAGAGCGCGGTCGACTGCGCGCGCCAGATCTGCGTGACGATCGTGTCGAACCCCGTGGGGCGGAGCACCAGCGTGACCGGTAGCTCCTTCATCGTCGTGAGGAACACGAGCGCGGCCCCGGCGACGATCCCCGAGCGCGTGAGCGGGAACGTGACGCGCTTGAACGCGCCGGTCGGCGACTCCCCGAGCGTCCGCCCGGCCTCGACGAGCCGCGGGTCGACCTGGAGGATCGACGTGCGGGCCGAGCCGACCGCCTGGGGGAGGAAGCGGACGACGTAGGCGAACACCAGCAGGGGGAGCGTCTGGTAGAGCCACGGGACGTAGCCGGAGCCGAAGTACACCAGCGCGAGCGCCAACACGATGCCCGGCACCGCGAACCCGACGTACGTCGCGCGCTCGAAGACGACCGCGAGCGGCGAGTCGTGGTTCGCGGCAAAGTACGCGATCGGGAGGGCGGCCAGCGCGGCGACGACCGCCGCGGCCGCCGAGACGGACACCGAGTTGAGCACCTGTATCGGCTCGAACGCGAGCGAGGGGCGGCGGCCGGCCTCCGAGCGAACGAGCCACAGCCCGAGGATCCACAGCGGGACCAAGAGCGCAAACGCGGACACGCCGGCCGGGAGCAGCGTCGCCGGCCACCGCAGCCACCCGAGCGACACCCGGTCGTCGGTGCGGCCCGCGTCGTCGCCGCTCGTGTCGCGGTCCGAGCGGACGGCCCACTCCAGCGCGAGCACGAGGACCACCACGACGAGCAGCTGGAGCGACAGCAGCGCCGCGTAGTCGCGTCCGAACGCGTTGTACTCGACGTAGATCTGGCGGGTGAACACCGGGAGCCGCATGATCGACGGCGTCCCGAAGTCCGAGACCGCGTACAGCGCGGCGAGCAGCGACCCGGCGGCGATCGCCGGCCGAATAGTCGGGAGGGTCACGCGGCGGAACGCCGCGAGCCGCCCGTGGTTCAGCGTCCGGGCGGCCTCCAGCAGCGTCGTGTCGAACGACAGCAGCGCGGCCCGGGTCGTCAGGTAGACGTACGGGTAGGTGTACAGCGTGATGACGAGGATCGACCCGGAGAGGCCGCCGATCTCGGGGACGCGCTGGACGCCGAGCGGCGCGAGGACCTCGTGGAACTCGCCCTGCGGGCCGAACGCGGAGACGAACGAGAAGGCTCCCACGTAGCTCGGGACGACGAGCGGAAGGGCGGCCGCGACCGACCAGAAGCGACGGAAGGGGAGGTCGGTCCGGGCGGTGAGGTACGCGAGCGGCACGCCGATCGCGACCGAGAGGCCGGTGACGCCCGCCATCAGGAGGAGGCTGTTGACGAGGACCTCCGCGGTGCCGGCGCTGAAGAGGAGGTCCGTCGCGCGCCCGCGGTCGACGGCGATCGCCTCGATGACGAGCCACGCCAGCGGGAACACGAGCGTGGCGGCGATCGCCGCGCACAGCAGCGTGAGCCCGATCGGCAGCCTGTCGTCGCCGTCGGTCAAGCGGTCGCGGAGCCGGTTTCGCAGGGTCATTGTACGGGGCAGAGTCTCTGTCCGAGCGTGGTCGCGGCCGGCGTTAGGGGTTCCGATCGCGCGTCGAGCGCGCTCCGACGGATATATTAATTTAGGGCTGCCTAAAATATTCCATGGAACTGACGCGACGCGACGCGGCGGCCGCGCTGGCCGCGATCGGCGCGACCGGCGGCGTCGCGCTCGGCGTCCGTCGGGCGACCGGCGACGGCGGTCGGGGAGGCGCCGAGGCGGAGCCCGCGCGGGACGGCGACGGCACCCCCGGCGACGAGGCGGTCCGCGAGGCGATGACGGCGGTCGCGCGGACCGTCTACCCGGAGGCGGTCTCCGGGCTGGACGCGTTCGTCGACGGCCTCCTCGACGGCCGCCTCGACGGGTCGGCGCACGCCGAGGGGATCCGAGCCGCGGTCGCCGAGGTCGAGTCGGCCGCCCGGTCGTGGTACGGCGCGCCGGTCGCCGACCTCTCGCCCGCCGACCGCGACGATCTGCTCCGGGAGATGGGCGCGGACGTGGCCGAGGAGAACCCGGACGGAACGACCGCGGAGCGAGTCCGGTACTACGTCGTCAACGAGCTGCTGCTCGCGCTGTACGCCTCGCCGACGGGCGGGGAGCTCGTCGGCATCGAGAACCCGCAGGGGCACGCGGGCGGCGCGGAGAGCTACCGGCGGGGGCCCCGATGAGCGGCGCGGAGGACGCGAGCGGCGGACGGGACGCTCGTTACCGGCAGACCGGCGACCGGGCCCGCGGCGACGTCGACCGCACGCCCGTGCCGGACACGGACGTCTGCGTCGTCGGCGCCGGCCCCGCGGGAGCGCTCGTCGCCGACCGGCTGGCGGGCGACCGCGAGGTCGTCGTGCTCGACGCGGGCCCGCGATTCGACCCCGCCGACCGGCTCGCGAGACAGGAGCGCGCGATCCGCCCGTTCTACGACCGGCCGGACGTCTGGGACGTGGGCGGCGAGCGCGACGCCCACGAGACCGCCGGCGACCGCCCGTACCCGCTCAACCACGCCCGCGTGAAGGGCGTCGGCGGGTCGACGCTCCACTGGCAGGGGATGGTGATGCGGCTCCACGAGGACGATTTCAACTCCGGCACGGCGCGGGGCGTCGGGCCGGACTGGCCGATCGACTACGAGGACCTCCGCCCCTACTACGCCGAGGCCGAGCGCGAGCTGGGCGTCGCGGGCGCGTCGGACAACCCCTACGCGCCGCCGCGCGAGGAGCCGCACCCGATGCCGGCGTTCGAGCCCTCCTACAGCGACTCGCTGTTCGCCGAGGCCTGCGAGTCGCTCGGGATCGCCATGCACTCCGTGCCGAACGCGCGCAACTCCGAGCCGTACGACGACCGGTCCCCCTGCGTCGGCTACGGCACCTGCCAGCCGGTGTGTCCGAGCGGCGCGAAGTACGACGCGACGGTCCACGTCGAGCGCGCCGAGGAGCGGGGCGCGACCGTCATCGACCGGGCGTCCGTGCGGTCGCTGGAGCACGACGGCGACGACAGGGTGACCGCGGCGGTGTACGCGACCCCTGACGGGGCTGAACACAGGCAGACGGCCGACGCCTTCGTCGTCGCCGCGGGCGGCGTGGAGACGCCGCGGCTCCTGCTCCTCTCCGCCTCGGACCGATATCCCGACGGGCTCGCGAACGGGAGCGGTCACGTCGGCGAGTTCTTCATGGACCACCTGTTCGCGGGGGCGGGCGGCGCCCTCGACGAGCCGACCAGACAGAACCACGTCGGCTTCTACACCAGCGCCTGCGACCAGTTCTACGACGAGGCCGACGAGGCGCAGGCCCCGTTCAAGCTGGAGTTCTTCAACTACGCCGGCCCCTCGCCGGTCGAGACGGCCCTGTCGGGCGACGACTGGGGCGACCCGCTGCTCGACCAGCTCCGTGAGGGGTACGGGAATCACGTCGCCATGGGCGGGCTCGTCGAGCAGGCCCCGCGGGCCGACAGCCGGATCGCCCTCGCCGACGACCGCACCGACGATCACGGGGACCCGGCGCCGCGGGTCGAGTGGAGCGTGGGCGAGCGCGCGCTCGACACGATCGAGCGGGCGAACGAGATCCAGGTCGCGATCTTGGAGGAGCTCGGCGCCGACGTGGAGTGGGTCGCCGGGCCGGACGCGACCGGGCCCGCCTACCACCACATGGGCACGACGCGGATGAGCGACGACCCCGACCGGGGGGTCGTCGACGCCGACTGCCGGACCCACGACCTCGACAACTGCTGGATCGCCTCCAGCTCCGTCTTCCCGACGAGCGGCGCGATGAACCCCACCCTCACCATCGCCGCGCTCGCGCTCCGCGTCGCCGACGACGTGGAAGCCCGCCTCTCGGCGCAGACCTGACTGCCGTCGAACATTATTTTAGGTAAACCTAAAAACTCAAGTGGGTGCGAGCGGAGATCCGGGTAATGAGCGACTCAGCACACGCGACGAACGGATCTGCGAGCGCCGTCGACGTGACGGAGACCGTCGAGGAAGAGGGCGGGGGCTCGGCGGACGAGGAGATCGAGAGCGCGGCGGACGAGAAAGGCGAGAGCGTGGCGAACGGGGGGGACGGCGGGGCATACACCTTCGACGACCTCAGCGTCGTGATGGGGACGTACAACGAGGCGGAGGCGATCGGGACGGTCCTCGATGACATCGACGAGGTCACGGACGGGAGGGCGGAGGTCGTCTGCGTCGACGGATCCGACGACCGCACTCCGGAGATCGCCCGCGAGCACGGCGCTCGGGTCATCGAACAGGAGCCGCAGGGGTACGGCGTCGCCGTCCGCGAGGCGATCCTGACCCCCGACCGACCGGTGGTCGTCACGACCGACTGCGACGACACCTACCCGATGGAGGCGCTGCCGGAGTTCCTCGCCGAGGTCAACGACGGCGCGGACGTGGTAAGCGGCGACCGGCTCTACCACGGCGCGGAGGCGATGCCGGCGTTCAACCGCTTCGGGAACCACGCGTTCGCCGCGGTCGCGAGCCTGCTCATGGGCGAGCGCGTCCACGACACCACGACTGGGATGCGCGCGTACCGTCGCGAGGTGGTCGAGGAGATCGGCTGGACGGAGAACACCGGCCTCTCAGCGGAACTCCTCATCCGCCCGCTGATGCGCGGCTACGACGTGCGCGAGCGCCCGATCGCCTACGCCGAGCGGCTCGGCGACACGAAGCTCGACCCGATCGGCGGCGGCGCCGCCATCGCGAAGTCGATCCTCACCGTCTGCCTCGAAGAGCAACTGCGGCGCTTCTGAGGGCGCTTCGCCCCCGACGCGACGCCGTACGGCGGTCCGAACGGACGCTGTGGGCACAGTGGACCGCCGCCGGCGACGGTTTCTACCACCCTGAGCGACAGCGCCGATCATACATAAACAGACGCGGCGGTCGGCGCGTGCCGACGAACGCCGGCGGGGCGTGAGTCGCACGCGCGAGGGAGTCGCTGGCTCACGGAGCGAAGCGGAGGGTGCCAGCGACGAGGCTGGGGAGGGGTGAGGCGCGGTGCTGTGGGTCGCGTTAAGTTTGGCGTGAATTGTGGTAGACGGCGAGGGCTTCGAGCCAATTTTGAGCTGTCTCTAACGCGACATTGCTGAAACTATTCGCAAACGATGATGTTCGTCGTTCTATTTCCCAAA